>JAJZPP010000068.1 GCA_021811115.1 bacterium
GAGCCTCCGTAAGAGGGCTGGCTTATTAATTTGGGTCATGAGCAGAATATCGCGAGAAACGGTTGTCTCGATGAGGGAGTCATTGATGTAGTTCATCCAACGGGAGACGTCCGCCTCATCTACGAGCGGAGCGGCTCCAGGATACCCCCCGAAGTAGAGGAATTGCTCCAGAGACCAGCCAAAGATCCTCGACATCTCTCCAAACGACCAGTGGGTCATAGGGATTATCTCAAACCTTCCTGCCAAACTCTCTATAAGGCCTTTTTGCACCAGCCATGGAGAGGAACCAAGAATGACGACCGCAAGATTGCGCTTGTGACGAGTATCGGCATCCCAAAGAGCCTTGATGATGTCGGCCCAGTGAGGGATTTTTTGCACCTCATCAATGATGAGGAGAGCTTTTCCCCCTTCACGAACTTTCAATCGAGCCACTTCCCACTCCTGTTCGATCCAGGAGGCATTTTGGATTGTGGCAATGTCTGCCGTAATGTAATGAAAGGGCAGTTTTAAAGATTCGGCAATCTGGAGAGCCAGTGTTGTCTTTCCGACTTGCCGCGGACCCAACAGGACCTGAATAAAGCGACGTGGTTCCGAGAGGCGTTGGTACACTTTCTGAAAGATCGGCCGTTTTTCCATGGTGGCTCCAATTGAAAATACTCAATGCATTGAGCAAAAATACTCAATGCATTGAGCAAAAATACTCAATGCATTGAGTAAAATCAGTACATATCACACTTGGAGCTTCTAAATCAAGAAAAATGATAGAATGATGTGAATGATAAAAATTTTTATCATTCACATCATTCGTATCATGAACATCATTGTTCGCTCTCTTGATGATGCCGGCCTTTATCGATTCTTCCTCTCTACCCCCCCCAATTCTTCCCATGAACCCAAAAAGCTTCAGTTTTTTTGGAAATTAAACTAAGCTTTCTCATGGCAAATCTACTAGGTTGGGTTTCTAGGCTTCACTGAATCGGCCATAAATAATGAGGTAATTATGGGTATTTCTTCTCTTGTCAATCTGTTTCGGAAATTGCGGATAGCCGCATCCTCCGATGAAGAAGATCTCGGAATACAGCAGACTCGCATCGAGGATCTTCCTACAGAGATTTTTCATGACAATGTTTTCACCTACCTGAGCCAACGCGACCTTGATACTGTGAGCCGAGTGAGCAAAAGATTTCGACAGTTGAGTTGGGATTTTCAATCTCTGCGGGTTCGCGTTCTCCGTTTGGCTTTCCCTGACGGTGATACGGTTCCTGCAAGTAGAATACGGTTGCCGCAGGAAACTGATTCGCACGGTAATTTCAGCTGTTTTTTGGTTCGACTCGAGCGCCGTATTACTGAGATGAATCAGGTTCTGCCGCCCCAGTACCAATCTCCTTATTCTCCAGAAGGTATGGCGCTACGAGTCCCGGCAGACCTCGCTCATCAGTTTTTCCATAATGCGTGTCAGTTTGCAAGCAAGCAATGCTTTGGAGATCTTGCGGGTGTCCCAGAAACAGATGGACTTGAGGAAAGTGCGAAACAGATACAGAGATGGCTTACCAGCGACGACAAAAGTCAATATATTGAGCTAAATCTTCGAAATCGCCATCTGGTGTGTATCCCCGCGGAGATCTGTTTGTTCAGCAATCTGGAAAAACTGGATGTAGGAGACAACGTCATCGATAGGTTCCCGGCGGAAATGGGGAAACTCTCAAAACTGAGGAGCATCGAAATCGATGGGAATCCGGTCACGAGATACCCTTCTGAATTTTCCAAATTAGATGGCACGCCGGCTCAAGGACTGAGCTGGAAAGGTGGCGGCATCCGCGTTGATTCTTCGAGGGTTGTGATGGTTAAATTCATAGCACTGTGTGTGTTGGGTCAAGTTAGTATTTATACTATTGAAAACGCGGACAGGTTTTTTCCTCAAATGAGAGGCGTAGATTTGATCGTTCCTGCTGCGATACCGCTGATGGGCCTGTTGTTGTTGACGGCTCGGGGCATTTTGCGTCTATAAAGAGAACCCATTTCAGGGCTTTAATGTACGGCAGATCGAGGTGCCATGGGGCGTAATCAGAATCGTTTCCCCTTCGGTTTTAATACAATTTCCCCGTTCGAGGAGGTGGAGGGTATGGGTAAAACTCCTGTCGGTCATGCCAAGTCTTTTTTTTAAAACGGAAGCGGTACACGAGGTTCCACTCTTAAAAATGGCGAGCAACACTCGTTCTTCTTGGGTTACTTTGCCTCCTGACATGGGACTCCTTTTGTCACTTTCTGCCCTTCTGGGGTATCCTCGACGCAGTAGCCGAGCGTTTTGATCTTGGCTCGAAGTCCGTCGCTGCGTGCCCACTCCTTATTCTTTCTGGCGGCAAGTCTCTCTTGAAGAAGGGCTGCCACCTCTTCTGGAATGGCCTCTTCATCAGGCCGAATCACATCCAAAATTCTATCGGCGGTTTGAATAAAGTAAGCGGCAAACAACTGCTCTGCTGAGGAAACCATTCCTGAATCGAGATGGTGGTTGATCAGCCGAATCCCTTCGAAGAGGGCACAGAGAGCCTCACTGATGTTCAAATCACGAGCCAATGCCGCGCAAAACAGGCTGTGAAACTCTGCAATAGCTGTGCCAAATGGGGTGGGAGGTTGCTGCTGAGACGATTCGTGAGGCAATCGTGCGGCCACATCGCGTATCCGTTTAACGCTTGTCCAAGCAGCATCAAGCCCTTGGAAGGTGAAGTTCAGCTGGGTCCGGTAGTGGGTAGAGAGGAGAAAGTACCGAATAGCGCTTGGAGGGTACTGTTTGGAGAGCAGGTCGCGAAGGGTGTAGAAGTTGCCCAGACTTTTGGACATTTTCTTGTGATCGACCAAGAGGTGTTCGGCATGGGCCCAATGGAGAGAAAACGGTTTTTCGGTGCACCCTTCCGACTGGGCAATCTCGTTTTCATGGTGGGGGAAGATAAGATCGACGCCACCGGCGTGAAGGTCAATTGTGTCTCCCAAGAGCTTTTTGGCCATGACAGAACACTCTAAGTGCCAGCCTGGACGTCCTTTTCCCCACGGGCTCTCCCAGTAAACCGGGCCATCCCGACCTGGCTCATACGCCTTCCAGAGGACGAAATCTCCCACGCCTTCCTTTTCGTACTCATCGCCGCTTATTCTTCCAGAGGCTCCACTTTTAAGCGTCTCAAGATCGAGGTGGGAGAGCTTGCCATATTCAATGGCGGTCTTAAGCGAGAAGTAGACGCTCCCGTCAGAATGGACATACGCGTGACGTTTCTCGATAAGGAGACGGACCATCTCAATCATGTCGGCGATGTAGGCTGTGGCCTCGGGGTAGTATTCAGCCTGTTCGATGCGGAGTGTGCGCAAGTCGTCGAAAAATGCCTTCTTATACTCGGTAGTATACACCTCAAGCGGAACACCTCGTTGCAAGGCGCCGCGGATTGTTTTGTCATCCACGTCGGTGAGGTTGAGTACTTGGCAGACGGAGGAGCCGAAGAGTTCCAACGTCCGTCGGAGGAGGTCTTCAAAGAGGTATGTGCGGAAGTTGCCGATGTGTGCAAAATCGTAGACAGTGGGGCCGCAGGTATACATTCGAATGGATTTGCCATCGGATGGGAGCAGAGGTTGCTCTTTTCGAGAGAGGGTATCGTAAAGTTGGAGAGTGTACATAGCTGTTGTTGCTTCAAACTAATGAGACCTCACAGTGTACACAAAGTTACACTTGAAGCACAACCGACATGAATGGTACCCTTGTCCCTCGAGCATGCCTTCTTGCTCGGGTGGTGGAATGGTAGACACTGGGGACTTAAAATCCCCTGGAAGCAATTCCGTGGGGGTTCGAGTCCCCCTCCGAGCATATTCCAAGAACCTTTTTTGTTTTTACAGAAGTATGGGCTGCTTCAAGTCATAGATACCTTATAGAGCACAATGTCCAAATCTTTGGTTGAACGAAAATCCAAACCAGAGTCTTGCATGAGCACCGCACAGGCTGTGCCTCCAATCAAAAGGTAGTGGTCTTTAAAAGGAGCAAAATGGCTTCTAAACATCCCTAAGCCTATTACCATGTGATTTTCTCCATCATTTCATCGACAGCGGCTGCTACTCGTTCGTCCTTGTTAGTTTCCAAACTGAGATATAAGGAAAAAGGATCCGAAACCCCATTTTTTTCAAAAAGCTCTGGTTCATAGTGCCAAATCTCTAATTCATAATGCGCGTCGTCAGATGTCGGTAATTCTTCGATACCTTGTCGTTTCCACTCCTCATAACCTTTGCAACCAACCGCAAAAACGGGGAGCGGAGGTGGGCTTATCGTTGAAAACTTCGAAAGAGCGCTTATACCTGCGACAACATTCGGATGGCCTCGCCTCAAATAGATACGTTTTTTCACAGGGTTTCGCAAAAATATTTTAGCATTATCCCAAAGGGCTTTTTTGTTCGGGAAACTCCATCGACGTTCTTTCCCCACTCGGCAAATTTCACCAATTTCTATACCCTCTAGTTCATCAAATGCTCGAGTCATGGTCATTGGTGTATACCCCAGTTGTTTAGCAAGTGTAGAGGGAGTAAGGTCTTCACCTGTTTCTCGAACTAAGGCGTAAATTACCCCGGCTTGAGTCGCAGGGCTAAGGGATTTGTCTCCTTTGCTGAGGAGCTTTCGAAAATGCTCGCGTAAATCGAGACCAAATTGTGGTACGTACATTTGGTTCCCTGGGACAATGAAAGGAAGATGGCGTTCGATCAAACGTTTGCGGTTATAGAAGGAAATTGTCGATTGGACATAAACAATAAAACCGTGCCAAACTTTATGAATCTGTTCAACATGTTTGCATATATTCAAGGGTGTTACAACTGCGTCGCTCTTGGCGACCATCAAGAGACATGGCGTGTCAAAGAATGA
This sequence comes from bacterium, assembly GCA_021811115.1. GTDB lineage: Bacteria > Chlamydiota > Chlamydiia > Chlamydiales > FEN-1388 > JAJZPP01. The sequence continues at coordinate 4,889 of JAJZPP010000068.1, forward strand.
AAACTCGTAAAATTCATACAAGTCGATTAAAAAAAATGATAGTTCGCAAGCCCTCGTCCAGGGATGAACCTCAACAGACACATTGAGGACATCATGAAAATAGCGCTGAAGTTTGGTCAACAAGGTATCCATATCCACCGTCAATAACCATTTTTTGCACAGTAACATAACGAGCTATATTGTGCAATATTTGTGTTTGCACAGAACCGACCGATGATTTTGAATTTGAAATGGGAAGACATAGATTTTG
>JAJZPP010000069.1 GCA_021811115.1 bacterium
GGATTGTTGATGAGATTTCAGCACGCGAATCGACAGCAGAACTGCTTGGCTGTCGTGTCTAGACGTGGTCTACACCACTCCTTGAGTGGCGAATGTTCAGATTTGTCTAGATTTTTAGGAGCGGTTCATCAGGGTTTTCTGGTAATAAGCGGATCACGATTCGCAAAGCGGTATCTGCCTCTCCTCTCCCTCTTGCCGATGCGTGTTATTCTGCAATTGAGATTTTCCCTGTAAACCCAAAAAAGGGAGGACACCACGATGACACGGAGGAAGGGTTCATTGAATGTGTCCAATTTGCCATTAGAGAGTCAAAAGAGGAATTTACCATGAGATAAGGTTGGAAAATTTCCTTTGCGGTCGTGGCTCCTTGTGTTGAATTTTGCTTCTCAACCGAGACATAGGTGTGCGATCGTCGGAGGAAAGGAGCGTCGGTCCGCCGGAATTCTCTCTTCTCATTCCTAATGTCTTTTCAGAGAAACATCATATCAGCCATAATGCTTCTATATCCATAAGGAACGGGAGGTTGATTGTGGAAGCTGTAGATCGAAAGACATGGGCGGGTCGGTTCGCTATTCTTTCTCCGTGGTTCGCTGATATCATGAATGTCGTCAAACGGGATTGCAAATCGGAGCATTTGCGCTTGGATCCTGTTTTTGTGAGGCAACATTTTGGCGGCGTGCCCCTTCACCGGATTACCCTCGACGAGATGCGCGCCGTCTACATGCAGCAAATTCTCGGTGGCCACGCCAGACTGGGCGAGTTTGTCACCAACCGGTGGCTCTTCCGGAATATGGATATATATAGATTTTTTGAAGATTCGCTCCAAAAAATATCTACGGAGTTTGAGAAGATTGCCGAGCTCTCTTTGGAGCAATCGGAGCCACTCATTGCGCAGGCGCTTGAGAAGTTTGATATCGAAAAGGTCTTCTGTTTCATCACTTTAAATGAAGTGGCCATCCCGACGGAATTGTTTGAAAAACTCCAGCGGCAGGCGCTTGAGAGGCTTGCCGAGCGGCAGGAGCAGACCCCTGAAGAGGGGAGTAAAGAAGAGCTCCTTCGTCAAGAGATGGACCGAATCAAGGATCGGCATGAGAAGAAGCTTCAGGAGCTCACCAAGAAGCACCAGCAGGAGATTCAGCGGCTGCAGATTGAGGTTTCATCGCTCCGAGCCGATTTGAAAAAGGCCCTCAAAGCCAAGGTGTAGGGCATGCATCAGGGATCTGATTTGCCTCCGCGTGAGCTCATTACTTCCGATGATGAGCGGTTTATGGTTGAAGCGTTGAAGGAGGCGTGGGAGGCGTTTTCTGCCGATGAGGTTCCCGTTGGGGCTGTGATGGTTTTTGATGGGAAGGTGATTGCGCGGGGACGCAATCAGGTTGAGCTGCTTCAGGATGCTACGGCCCACGCTGAGATGGTGACGGTGGGAAGTGCCTCGCAGGCACTTGGCGGATGGCGATTGGAGGGGTGCACGCTCTATTCGACGTTGGAGCCGTGTATCATGTGTGCAGGGGCTCTTCTTTTATCCCGCGTCTCTCGTCTTGTTTGGGGGGCTCCAGATATTCGCCACGGGGCCAATGGCAGTCTGGTCGATCTGTTTGCCATCAAACATCCGATGCATACTATCTCTGTGACGCCACGCCTGTTAACCGAGTGGTGTGCCAAGCCCTTGCAACGCTTCTTTCAAAAGAGGCGGCTGGATTCAAACGAAGGGTGTCCTTTGCTTTGAAGAAGCGGCCAGAAAACAGGAAGTGGAGAGCCTCTGGAGGTAGAGAGTTTTGTGAGAACTATGCTCCACGTGCAGCAATGCGGCGTGTAGAACCTTCGCAGGATGGTCTTGAGCGGCCAGTAGAACAGTTGTCCTCTTTATCTTCTCTGTGAAATTTTACTAATCAGGCTTTCAAACTCTGTAAGAGGGGCAATATGGCTGCGCAGCCTCCACCGGCCGACGCCCCACAAATAGGCGCTCAGAGCCATTCCAAGCATCATGATGAGGCGAGCCCATTCTTTGGCAAACAACGGTTCAGCAGTTGTGGCAATCACAGCGACTAACAGGACGACAAACCGCGAAATCGGAATCCCTGCGAGGAAGAAAGGTCGCCCCTTGCTGTGAAGCAACGTCCAGAAGACAATCAGAGCCAGCGCCACTCCACTGAAGCTTGAGCAAGGAGGAGGGGTCGTGCCGAAGAGATGGGCTATACCAACAAAGCAGGCGGATCCAACGATTGTCAGCTGTGCAAGGAAGTACAGAAAGTTCTTTGTGCCTAGGTACGAGTGGACAAAAGAGGCAATGGGAGTCAGGAAAAGATTGATGAGGAAGAGATCGAAAAGAGGAGAGAAGTGGATCCCGGGATAGGGGATTGTGAGCCATGAGGTGATGGGTTGCCAGAGTTTTGTCCAATCAAAGGAGGAAGAAAGTAAGAGAAATGTTGGTGGGATAGCTATCCAGTTGGAGAGGAAAAGTTGGTACCACACCGCGAAGAGAGCGGTGAACCAGAAGATGATTTGTCTAAAGCGGCGGATGAGGGGGGAGTACATGGGAGCGTTCAATATATACATGCATTTCATAGTGATGGAATTGTACAAAGGTCCGTCTGTTTAAATCTAGAGGTTTACCCGATCTGATCTATCAAATTAGTTTTTGAGGACGTACAGCTTGTGTGCCGGTTACTGATGTGATATACTGGTTCACAATTTGCAAAATCTGTAGAGGGTATATGAAAAAGCAAGGACATCCAGAGTATCACGACGTTCTTTTTATCGATTCGTCTTCGGGGATGAAGTTCGTCTGCGGCACTACCGCCACATCTGATAAAACAGAAAATTACGAGGGCAAAGAGCTCCCCGTCATCGTCGTTCCCATCTCTTCCGCCTCTCACCCACTCTTTGTCGGCGGCAAGCAGTTTGTGGATGCCGAAGGACGCGTCGACCGATTTAAGAAACGGTACCAAATGGCAGCAAAACCGGCTCCTAAACCAGCTCCCAAGGTAGAAGAACCGAAGAAAGCAAAAGGTCGAGCCAAGAAAGTTGGATGAAAGTAGATATTGAACGGCTCCGGCAGAGTCTGCAGGAGGCGGAAGAGGAGCTTGGTAAAGAGAGCGTTCTTGCCGATAGGGAGCGGTTTCGCACCTGTACACGGGAACACTCCTTTCTCTCGAGCGTTCTGTCTGCCTGTGAGCAGCGAGCCGATGTAGAAAGGCGCCTTTCAGATGATCGTGAGCTGCTTAAAAGCGAGACCGATCCGGCCTTCATCGAAATCATTCAGGCTGAGATCGCTGATCTCGAACAACAGCTCCCAGGACTCGCCCAGAAGATCGAGCACCTCTTGGTCCCCCCCGATCCTGATGATGATAAGACCTCTCTCGTAGAGTTGCGAGCCGGGACAGGTGGTCAGGAGGCGATGCTCTTTGTCGCCGACTGTGTTCGCATGTACGAGATGTACGCCACACGCATGGGTTGGAAAATAGAACCACTCTCTGCCACCCCTTCCGATTTGGGCGGATTTAAAGAGTACATCATGGCTGTCTCCGGCAAAGGGTCGTACCGTCACTTGCGCCACGAGGCGGGCACCCATCGCGTGCAGCGAGTGCCTGCAACCGAAGCGCAGGGGCGTATCCACACCTCAACCATCACTGTGGCTGTCCTCCTCGATGTTGAAGATTCTGCCAGTGATATTCAGTTGCAAGAGTCGGACATTCGGTTTGAGACGACTCGCTCCTCAGGGGCTGGTGGGCAGCATGTGAACAAAACCGACAGTGCCGTACGGCTAACCCATATCCCTACGGGCATTGTGGTCTTTTGTCAAGAAGAACGAAGCCAGCACAAGAATAAAGATAAGGCGATGCGCCTGTTGCGGGCCAAGGTCCGTGAGCTAGAGGAGCGGAAACGGAAGAGCGAAGAGGATTCCCTCCGATTAGAGCAGGTAGGAAGTGGGGATCGCTCCGAGAAAATCCGCACGTATAATTACCCCCAAAACCGTGTGACAGACCATCGCGTCAACCTTACCCGTTACGATCTAGACCATGTCATGGATGGGGATCTTGAAGATTTTTCGACCGCCCTGGTGGCGTGGGGTTTTCAATCAAAGGTGGCCCGTCCTGCCTACCCATGGATAGTTGAGTCATGAGGCTCTTGGGCGATACGGTTCGGCTTTCGGTCGAGTATGTCTCGCGTCGCAATGGCCGACCCCGTCATGAAGTTGAGGAGTGGATTGCCTCAGCGCTCCACATGAGACGGCTTGATCTGTACCTCTCCTACGATCGTCCGCTTACAGAGGCAGAGCTTTCTTCTATTCGACCTGGATTGGTTCGAATGGCTGGCGGAGAGCCTCTTGCTCACATTCTCGGCAGAGCCCCCTTTTATGGACATGAGTTTATAGTGTCGCCTGACGTCCTCATACCCCGTCCAGAGACCGAAACGCTTGTGGAGCGGGCGATCGCCTTTTGCCGGGCCCAACCGGCTGGGACCATTTTCGATGTGTGTACAGGATCGGGATGCATCGGACTTTCTCTCAAAGCTGCTCTCCCAGAATGGAATGTGGAGCTTTCAGACATTTCTCACGAGGCAGTCAGCATAGCCAAAAGGAATGCGGCGCGCATGAACCTGTCTGTAGCGGTGCATCAGGGGGATCTATTAACCCCATTTTGCGGGAAAATAGCCTCTTGTATTACCTGTAACCCTCCCTACCTTTCGTCAGCGGAGTGGGAGGAGCTCGATCCAAGTGTCACGGCGTTTGAGCCCCGGCTCGCCCTCGAATCTGGCCCTACCGGAATAGAATTCTACGAACGGATGGTGGAATCGCTGCCTTCGTACCTATCTTCACCGGGACTTGTCTTATTTGAATGCAGCCCACAGCTGTGTGTCAAGGTTGCATCGATGTGTCGTCAGTTTTTCCACACGGAAATCATCGACGATCTTTTTGGAAGGCAGCGTGTGGTCGCAGCATACAATTACGAGGTAAAATCGGGAGGCCATTCTCTAGCAGCAGGATACGACTTCCCCGTGTTAGAGGCCACAATAACTCCAAGGCAGAGATATCGAACGACAGTTCAGTCAGCGCTGCCACAACATCTTCTTCGGTGTTCGAGACAATC
>JAJZPP010000070.1 GCA_021811115.1 bacterium
CTTTCGTGTACATGTAGACAGGGTAGTAAATAGGAATGATAGGCAGTTCCTGCAGCACAATCTCTTCCGCATGGCGTAAGTACTGATGCCGCTGAAGAGCCGATGGAGCACTCAACGCTTCGTCGAGCGCATGGATGTATCCTGGAGAGTACCAATCGGTGCTGTTAATGGCGATGTCATTATGCCGTAGGTAGCTTAAATTGTAGCTCGCATCATGTAGCCACGAGTACCATGTGGTTGCCGCCAGTTGGACCTCTCCAGCACAGTGCTTATGGATATAGGTGCTCCAGTCTTGGAGCGCAATCTCCACACGTATGCCAAGAGCCTTTTGGAGTTGTTGGGCTATGCAGGAGACTACCTTCCTGATACCTTGGTCATTCCACAGGTTGATGATGATGGGAGGGTAATCGTTTTTCGTCAGACCCAATTCCAGAAGTCCTTGCTCAAAATATGTCTTTGCAAGTGTCGGGGAAAAATAGTAAGGCTTGGTTTCTGAAAAGCTCATGTGCTCCGGCAGAAATGAGTAGGCCGGCAGCTCCCCATCTCCTAGAACAGTCTGACAGATCTCCTCTCTATTGATAGCATGGGCGATCGCTCGTCGGATGTAGGGAGAACTTAAGTGGCGTACTGTTGTCCTGCAGGTGAGCCAAAAGACTGCGCCTGTCGGCTGCTTTTGGAGGAGATGTTTTCGCTCAAGTTCGGGCACTTTTTCTGGAGGAATAGAGCCAAAAGGGCCTCCAACCCAATCCAGAGAGCCAGATTGGAAGAGCGAGTACGCTTTATGTGGATCATCCACAATGGAGAAAACAAATCGAAAAACCGTCTCTGGCTGTTGGTTCCAGTAAAACTGGTTTTTTTCCAGCACAATGTGGGAGCGAGACTGGTGCTCTTTAATGTGGTACGGCCCATTGGAGACATACTGGTCGGTGCGGTCATTCTCCCTGTAGACCGGGGAGAAGATCGGGTTGGCGATGAGTTCGAGGAAGGAGGGGACCTTATGTTCGAGCGTGATATGGAGTGTCAGATTATCTAGCGCCCGAATACCTACCTCATCGAGGGAACACAAACCGAGCCGGGCCGCCTTTGCGTTTTTGATGACAAAGAAGGCGTACGGATAGATGGAGAGAAAGGATGGGCTCAAAGCACTCTTCCAGGTCCACTCAAAATCATGGGCCGTGCAATCAGCCCCGTTAGACCATTTTGAGGGGCGTAAATGAAAGGTGTATTCGCGGCCATCATCTGATATGTCGACCGACTCGGCGAGAGTCAGGGTTGGCTTCCCAGCCTCACCTATCGCCGTCAATCGCTCGTAAATCTCACGGGAGATGATCTGTGAGCGGCGATCTCCCCCGATACGAGGATCCAGCGAGATCACATCGGTTTCTAAGTAGAGGCGCACCTCCTTACCTGGGAGGGATGTCTGGATGTGAGGAGTGGCCATCGACTGTGGTTTGTACGTTTTCTTGAATGTGGTCCATTTGAAATCCACATGACCCATATGCGACATGTAGATGTTCTCGACCGCCTCATTCTTCAAAAATCGAGAGCTATAATCAAAGAGAGGGATAACCGGCATCTCTTTCATCACAAGCTTTTCCGCTTCACGCAGTGCTATGGTCCTCTGCTCCTTATCCTGAGTCGCTTCACCCAGTTCCACAAGATGGGCAAACGCTTCGTTGGACCATTTGCTGGCATTCATGGGATTAGCATGGTTTTTGAGGATGTTGAAGGTATAGAGAGGATCCTTAAACCACGAGTACCACACTGTGCAGAGAATGTCGTGATCCTTCTTGCTCATGTTGTCAAAGAACTCGTGCCAGTCTCGTACTTCCAGGCTTATCGGAATCCCGAACGCCAGTTCCCATGTTCTGGCGACGAAGTGGGCCACCGATTTATGGGGTTCTTGGTTATACACCACAAATTTAAGGGGCCGTTGAATGCTATCGAGAAGCCCCTGTTCTTCCATGCCCTCCTGAAAGAGCTTCTTGGCATAGGCGAGGTCGAAGGGAAAGGCGGCTCGGTTCTCGATGAGCGACAAAGAGGCTGGGAGAATGCTGTGAGAGGGCCGTTCGTCGCCATGGAGACAGGCATCAATGACGGCGGCCCGGTCGATTGCGTACGAAAAGGCTCTTCGAACCTTGGAAGACCGGAAGGGCGCGTTCTGGACATTACAGCAGCACCATTGTATGGCTGACATGGGGCTTGAGCGCATACACGGGTGGTGTTGTTTGAGCAGACAGAGAGGCGTTTCCGAAAGCGGTTCTCCAATCCAGTCCAGTTCCCCATTCTCAAAGAGTGTTAAGGCGTGCAATGGGTCCTCGATGATGCTGATATCGATTTGTTCCAGGCTCACGCGGTCTTTATCCCAATACAGCTCATTCTTGACGACTTGGAGGCCACTCTTGCGAGACCATTTGGCCAGTCTGAAGGGGCCATTGCATACGTACGTTCTGTCTCCGTAGTACGCCCAGCCTGGGTGGGTCTGATCAATATCCTTGCAGAGCGGAGAATAGATCCAGAGGCAGCACAGCTCGAGGAAGTGGGGGGCCGGATGTTCCAGCTGTACCTCGAGGATATGGTCTGAGATGGCATGGACGCCCAGCGCTTCCATAGGGAGCTGTCCAGACTTGACCAGTTTGGCATTCTTGATGGGGTGAAAGAGGTAGTCGAAGAGCGTTTGAAAGGAGGGCTCCAGAACCTTCTTCCAGGCATACTCAAAATCGTGGGCATGGAGGGGTTGGCCATTCGTCCAAAAGGTTGGACGCAATTTGAATGTGTACGTTTTGCCATCGTCTGAGAGGATAATTTCCTCAGCAATGGCAAGCGATGGAGTGCCCGTGAGATCCAGCCTGAGCAGCCCCTCGTAGAGCATTTTGATAATGGTTCCGGAGGTTTTATCAGTTCTCATGCGTGGGTCAAGGAGTCGTGCGGGACGGGGGAGACTGATGCGGAGGGATCGTGTGAGCAGGGCACGCTGTTTCTCGTTGAGGAGGTCGGTGACTCGACTGATGAGTTTGGATCGAACCGATTGGTTCTTTTGACAACAGATGATGAAGCACGCCTCTTTATCTTCTATGGGGGCGTAACAGAGGGCTGTTTCCTCATCGAGGTGGGGTTGGAGAATCTCATCACGAGGCAGGCTCTCTGGTCGAATGAAGCCGATGAATAACTCATTCTCATACTCTTCGATGAGTGGCTGTGGGAGCGGTTTTTCCCGGAGCGCTAGATACTGACGGAAGATGGTGAGCATGTGCTCTGGGCCAAGTAAATTTTTTATAATGCTCGGCGTGGTGGAGTGGAAGAGGCTCTCGATGATCGGAATCTCTTTTTGTTCCTGAGGGGTGAGGAGCGGGCGAATCGTTTCGAGGAGCTTATGGTGTTGGTAGATGAGCCCACCATTTAAATCTCTGACCTTACCAAAGGCCGATTGGATGCAGCGGACGACCGATTCTCTGGCTTTCAGAAAATCGATCGATCGATCCCGGCGTAAGAAGGGGGCTTTGGCACATTGGATGAGATAGACGAGCCCTTGTTTGCTGTACTCACCGCGCATGGGTTCTATTATGGAAGAGCTCAGCGGGACAAATCGCAAAATCTCGGAGGAGGGAGTGGGGCGTGGTGGGGTGCGATCCTCCTCTTTTGAGACCCTGACAACCGTCACATGAAACTCAAGGGCTTGATCGGTTTGCCCCTGGAAGTGGATGATCACCTGGGGTCTATCTTTGGTGCGTTTGATCTGTTGGCTGAGCAGGAGCATGTTGCGGAGCAGATCATCCTCATTTTGTGGGATGTCGATGCGACTCATCATCCGTTCGATCGAGGCGGTCAGCTCCCTTCCCAGTTCCCGTTTCAGCATGGTCTGTTCGGCTGGGGTTGGTAAGGAACCATCCTTTTTTTCAAGCTCGACATACAGGGAAATCGTCGGTTCTTCGGCGTACCGATAGGAAAAAAAGGAGCTTGGGACCAGTTCCAGAGTGGGTAGGCACCGCTGGCAGGCTAAGAGAATGTGTCTGGCATCAAATTGCTCGTCAGACGAGAGGAATCTCAGAGAGGCGGCTAAGGAGAGCACCTCTTTTTTGCCGAATGGGAAGTGGAGCACAGAGTGGAAGAGTCGGAAAAAAAGGCTTTTCCCATGTTCTTTTTTTTTTGTTTGGAGGGCGTGTCTATGACGAAACCACGAGTGGGTGCGAACAAGCTTGAGGAGGTGCTCGCTGGTCCGCAGTTCTTGAAACTCTTTAGTTGTGGCGAGTAAGAGGCGATGATACTCTTCAAACATCTCATGCGGAGAGACCTCTTTGTGGCGCATGAGCTCTTTGACGATATGGCGCTTTATGGTGAAGGGGAGGCGTTCTAGCTTTGAAAAGAGAGAAGGGTACGAGGCGCACAGTCTGATACCATCCTGGAAAACAGGGAGGTGGTGGCGGAGCGTTTCGTGATCAACGGTTGGCGACAACTGAAAAACACTTTCCAAGTAGAGCAGGGTGCGGTCTGGGAGTGTAGTGATTGAAATGAGGTAACGGCGAAGTGATAAGGAGGCGATGCGCACGTGATCGGGAAGCCAGGGAGCGAAGGTCGGGCCTGTGTTCTGGAGTGCGGCTGGTGTGGCCTCTTGCAAGCAGTGGACGGTTACGGTAGAAGGGTTTTGGGGGAGCTCGAGGAGGACAACAGGGCGGCCTGCCGCTACTTCCCGGAACTGTTCTGGGAGCAGGGTAGCGAGGAAACCATCGATCTGGGAATGGGCATCACTTGTGGCATGCTCTGGGGGAGCGCTGACAATAGTGCTGCGTAGTTTCTTTGTTCCGCTCACGCAACCGCCAAAAATTCTGAAGACATTGTGCACCTTGCTGATCGCGGTATGGGAAGGTAGTAAAGACGAACACAGACCGCGATCAGCAAGGGGGCACAATGTCTCAATCGTCAATCTCTTGCTGCAAAGGTGATATCACGATGAGGTGGATTAGTCAAGGCAAAGTGTCCATTTGATAGGTCAAAGAATGCATGATATGAAGGATTTGCCCGATACGCATGATAAAATTTTATCATGTGTAT
>JAJZPP010000071.1 GCA_021811115.1 bacterium
GCTTTCCAACCGATGTCAGAGGTGGAATGTGATGGTCCTCATGGGTTGTTAAATAGTCTTCATGATGTTCCCGCTTAAAACGAAGAGCGCCCAGTCGAGCATCATCATCAACAAGCAGCAAAAAATCAATCTCCCGCAGCGCTCTGGGAGTCCGCTTTTCACGCGCTGCATTTTTCCGTTCAGCACGGCGCATCAAAAGACGCCCCCAGCGATCTGGAGCCGAGTCTTCAATAGCTCCAAAGAGAGGTTTGTCAGAGGATGCGTGAAAGGTCCCCTCAACTAGTTTCAGGGCAGGATCAAAGGAAAATCGTTTGGAGTGGTTCAACCACTCCCTATCGTATTCAAAGGAAACGGATTCCCGCCCATGACGATAGTGAGGCCAAAGCCTTCCGACAAATACCGTTTCTCCTTCAAGATCCACATACACTAAGATAGCCTGTTCCATGCGCTATCTCCCTTTCTCTTTCTTGGGAATACGAATCCGTTTGGGAAGCTGTTCCGCTTCTAATCCTAGGCCCAATTCATCAAATCGTGGGTCTATCAAGTCGCCAAATCTATTGATGATCCCTAAGATAAAAAAGACTTTGGCATAGGCTGCCATAGCAACGCTCCCATCTCCCTTTTCTATCTTCGCAAGCGTGGACCGGCTGATTCCCGCTCTTTCAGCAGCAAGCTGCGTGGGAATTCGACGCCTCTTTCTTGCATCTCTCACATCCTGCCCAAGCTTTTGCAAGCTCCTTTTCACAGGTATTGGTATAGCGTCCATAATTAGACTCCTTATGCAACTTACCGTATCATATAGCAGTCCTTAAAAACATGTCAAATTTTTTCCGTTGATGTGACTTCATTTGTATGATATGCTGCCATTTGATGACCAAAAGGAGATTTCACCCATGAGGAACTAAGTTTTTTCCACCATCGTAACTAAAAACAACGGAAGAAACTTATGTCTCAACTCCTTATTCAAATATCCCATCTTTACACCTCTTTTGGCACTTTGGCCGTATTGCAAGACGTCTCTCTGTCCATTCACAAAGGCGATCGATTTGCTGTGATCGGGGAGAACGGCTCTGGCAAAACAACCCTTTTATCCGTATTGGCAGGGCACGTAGATCGTTCTAAGGGCTTAACTATCGGTTGGCTGCCTCAGGAAGTGCCTCTCTTCGACACAGTAAAGAGTGTCCGGAGCTATCTGTCAGAAGGCCCATTAACTGAACTCGAGCGGAAGATGGAAGCCTGCTTGGAAACCTCCCGCTTAGAGGAATGGGGGCAACTCCACGAAGAATATGAACACAGGGGTGGGTACAAAAAGCTTCCGTTGGAGAAGATGGTTCAGGGCCTATGCCTCGAGTCACTGTTAGATGATCCCCTATCCTCATTAAGTAGCGGCCAGCGAGTTCGGGTTGCATTGGCACGCGCCTTACTCTACGACCCAGATCTGCTCTTACTCGATGAACCGACAAACCATTTGGATCAGGAGATGACGCGATGGGTTGAAGAGATGATTGGCGCCAGGAAGGGAGCTACGGTCATCGTCTCTCATAATCGAGCCTTCTTGAATAGGACGTGTAACCGACTCGTCGAGCTTAAAAAAGGTTCCTTGACCTGTTATGGAGGGAATTACGACTTCTATCTGGATGAGAAGAAACGGCTTTTAGAGCGTCAGATAACAGCGTACGAGAAGCAACAAGAGGAAAGGGCTGAGCTTAAGACGCGGATAAAGGCAATGATCTACGCAAGAAAGAAACCGGCGCCTCCTTCTGATAGAAATACTATGGCGTACGATGCACACGGTGAACATTTTCAAAAATCGCTCTCTCGAACGCTCGACTCATTACAAAAGCGACTCGAGGAACTCGAGCGAGAAGCGCTCCCCAATCCAAAACCAACAACTATTAAAGGAATTTCCTTCCCAGCAGTCCATTTGCCCACTCCCGTCGCTCTTGAGATCGAAGATATCTCAAAAGCGTATGGAACAAAAATCCTCTTTTCCCATTTCAGCCGCTCCTTACATCGGGGCGACCGTGTCATCCTCAGAGGAGAAAATGGGTGCGGGAAAACAACTCTTCTTCGCTGCCTGGTTGGGGAAGAAACAATAGATAGCGGGACGATTCGATACGGGAGCGGAATACGGATCGGATACCTTGACCAAGAAGTATACCCAAACAAGTTGAAGAATTGGAATTTTGACAACGCCGATGGCGGCAGATTTGAATCAGAAAAAACAACCCCACTACTGTACGTAGGGGGTGTTTTTTCTGATTCGAAAATGCCACCATCGGCTACGTCAAAAACCAATTCTTCAACTTGTTTGGGTATAAATAGACTGCCAATGAACGACTCTCCTCTCCTCTACTTTGAGAAGAGGTTTCGCCTTTCAGAAAAAGAGGTCCGTAGTGAACTCCACAAGGCCGCTCTTTCTGATGCTGAACTGCTCCACCGCCCCTTCTCTACTCTCAGCGTTGGTCAAAGGAAACGACTGATGCTTCTCTCCCTCATGTTAGAAAAACCCAATGTCCTCCTCCTCGATGAGCCGACAAACCATCTTGACCTCATGACGCTAGAAGCTTTTGAAAACGCCCTCATAAGTTTTGACGGCGCCATTTTAGCCGTCTCCCACGATTCTCGGTTCATTGAAAAGCTAGCGACGGAAGAATGGATTTTAGCTCCAGGAGACCATCTCTAGTATGTACTCCCCTGATGCCTGATTAACCTTGGATACAATTTCATTGATATCATACTCTTCACGATCATGCGGTCCCATCATATAGAAAGGGACGCCATCCTTACCAAAGGTGAATTTTTTCTCGTACGGAAGATTTCCCTCGATAAACAAAGAAGTCAGTTTAGCCCAGTTCGGATATCCTGGTAGCCCTATTGATTGTGCATAATCAATCGCACCTAAAATAAGACTGCGGGCATCTTGATACGATACATCTACGAGGGGACCATTTTTATTCTCTTTCAACAACCCCTCAAAATGCTCCCATTCCCTGGGAGTCACCTCTATTTTCATCAAAACATCTTTGACACCCAAACACCAAAAGTCTACGAGATAGCCCACAAGGATGTACAAGCCTTCCGCATACTTCCGAGAAACAAAAACATGTGACATCCCATGTTCCTGCCACTTTTTTAAGATCTTACACCCGACAACCGGGAGCATGTGACATGCAGGAGAAGGCTCAATAAAGCCAGTCTCCTTGTAAGATTTGTGGCAGCAAAATTTAAATTGTTTTCCACTCCCACATGGACATGTTGAGTACACTTGGAGCTGAGACATAAGAGAGCTCTCCTTCTTCAATGATGAAAAAATCCTATGCGCGATAATAGGGAGAACTTTTCTAAAAATCTATAAAAGAAAAAACTGAGAATAAAACATGGAGAATGCCTGTGCAAGTATCAACTCACACAGGACTTGGGTGTCAGAGCCATTATAGAGAAGTAGGAGGGCTTCGAAGCATTTTCAAGAAATTCTCTACTTTTGTGAGCATTTCCTCAACATCAGGAAAATCCCCTTTCGTCATGAACGCGCGTAACGCAGCGCAATTTTTTTCAAGTCTCGCGCTTATATCTTTAATCTCGTGACGAGCCTCCCTTTCCGCTCGATTTTCCGCTGTCGTCGCTATGTCCAGCAAGCGATCCGAATCATCGCGGATGGATCGAGGGAGTTGAGAGGTGTACTTGTCGAGACTTTCGATAAGTTCAGCAATCAAGCTCTTCAATTGAATGAGAATAGACTTCACAAGAGAAACCCGTTCTGCTTCGGCAGACTCCGTAGTCCTGGATTTTTCGGTCAAAGCCCCGAAGATATCGCGACCTATGCGAACAGAGCTCCGCGTGGATCGAGACAACACTTGAATCTCAGGCATGTTGATGAGGGCTTCCCCAAGGGCATTTAGCTCCTTTGCCTGATTCAAAGTCGCCGGCTGCCAACTGGCCGTAAGATAGATGTCAGCCAGTTCACCAAGAAGATACTTTCGTTCTGGATGGTCCTCGTGTAAACAATGAAGAAGCAGTTTTGTGGCACGAGTTGCCACATGATTAAACGTTTTTAGATCCTTGGCCAATTCCTCGAGCCTTCCTGCCGAGTCTCGAGCCATCTCTTTTACAGCTCTTTCAATTTCACCAGCGGTGAGCTTTCCTTCCTTCTCAATAGGTTCCAATTTCTTTTGTAGTGCCATGCAAAAGGCTGTTGGGTTGAGATTAGTATCTTGAACTCCCATGGGGGCATCCTCCAGTAAGGTTGGTTTTACCCAACCAATATCAATAAATCATTTTATTTTCAATTGCGATCCCCTGAAAATTCTTTCTCATTCAATAGGACAGTGGTATACTCTCTTTCCTGGATTTGCCTGACTATGAGGAGATGATAGCTTATCTATGAAAGCGGCAGAATTGGCTCTCTCACCTGAAGGCCATCTCTTTTTTGAAACCGATCACGCCACAGAACAGCTCCCCGATCCTCTCTTTGACCGGCTTCAGCCACTCTTCGAGAAGAGCCCGACCCAAGGGCTGTTACACCTCGGAATGGGCGATTATGAACCGCTTCCCCCAAGCTTTCTCTTCTGGCAACAGTTTGCGCAACTCCTCATCACCAAGCTGTGCAAACTCGCCTCAGTCACAAAGGATATCCCCCCTCCAGCCCTTCCTGAATGTGAAGCGCTCTGTGCTGAAGCCCCCTTCATGCAAGGCGGTATCTACCTCGGCCCAGCAGTATTGATCCATCTATGGAAAAGCCTTGCAGAGACCATTTTCGAAGAGATTGGCACCAACTCAATTCAAGAATACCTGACGCGGTTCAACCCTCGATGGAATCTAGTCGGCCGGATCTGTTTCCATCTGGCTGAGAACACGCGTGATGAAAAAAAACCTTTTGCCTTCTTAGCAACCTACACCACACGGTTATCAGAGGCCCACGCCCCGCAGCACCTCCCACTCAATCGAGCGCT
>JAJZPP010000072.1 GCA_021811115.1 bacterium
CCGATCTTCAATTCAAGAAACTTGGCTTGTTGCTGGTCTAACTCTGCCTTTTTCTCAGCAGCTACTAGGCCCTCAACAGCTTCCAACGATTGGTTAACGCTTGTTATAGACGCCTCCATCGCATCCCTCGACGCAACCGTCAATGGGGGCTGATTCATGAGGGTTCCTTTAGTAGCGAGCTCCTCTGCCTCTCTAAACGCAGCGGTCTCTAAAATTGCTTTACTCGGATGGGCGTCCCGTATGGATTGCACACGGCCACCAAGCTTCTTATGGGCTTCCAGGATAGCTTTTCGATCAGAAGATCCTCGTACAATAAGCTTTATAGCAAGCGGAAGCAGGTCGGGCGATTCTGTCTTATCTTTTGGGAAGAAATGGCGAAAACTGGTTTGTATCACTTTCATCTCTGTTTGGTCGGGAGAGGGGGCGTCGACAGCCTTTTGAAGAACATCGTCGACAGATATGGGCTGAGACGAGATCGTTATCCGCCGGTTGCGTTGATACCGCTGCAATCGTGCGTCTTGCCCCTCCTTACTCGTGCTACTGACGAGGCTATTATAGACCCTTATCATTTGATCAATCGTCTCGGCGCCTACATCACCAACTTCTTTTGCCTGAACTTCGGAAATAGCGCTGAGAATCAGGTTGTGAAAGCTGCTGATATTGGCGACAAAGTCATATTCTTTGCTGGGAGGCTTTTTAGAAAAATGCTTCGAGAACCAAGGAAGCAGCTTTCTTCTAAGCCAGACGCCAACTCCACGTCCCTCAAAAGAAAGGGATCCATCTTGCATTCTAAGGAACAGGTTTTTGGCGGGCGGATTGCTCTTCAAAACTGGCTGATCATACAGGTTCTTCAGAGCTTCATATGAGGTCAACGGTTGCGTCATATTTCAAGTCTACTTTTGTGCCAATAAACTTCGTTATACTGCCAAATGGAAAATTTCAAAAGAAATATTTTATGTCAAACTGTATGAGGCGGAAGGGTGTAATTAAAAGTGCTTTGGTTGAGTCACTCAAAACGGCGAAGCCCTCACACATTTCTCTGCGTACTCTGCGCCTCTCTTTTGGCGCTAGCCTCTGCGCTGATGAAAAGAAAAAATTTAAGTCGGCATAAACCCCGCACTTTTAATTGCACCCGATGCGGAATAAAAGAGGTTCATGGGAAGCTTCCCATGATCCATAAGCACATCGCGTACACCTCACTATATTTCCATAGAGAAAAAACATAATTCTCAGGTACCTTAGATGTACCATGACGTAAATTCACTAACAGTGCCGGTGTGGCGGAATGGTAGACGCGGTAGACTCAAAATCTACTCTGAGCAATCAGGTGCTGGTTCGAGTCCGGCCATCGGCAGTATATTTCCCCCACCTTGTGGAGTCTAAATGCAAGAAATATTGCTTAATATCGAGTCAAAAGAGGTTCGATACGCACACCTCAAAAATGGAAAACTGCATGACCTGGTCATTGAACGCAAAAAAGAGCGTCAAACCACTGGCAACATCTACAAAGGGCGCGTTACCAACATTTTGCGCAACATCCAGTCCGCCTTCATTGAGATAAGCCCTGGCGAAAATGGCTTCATCCACTTAAGCGACATCCTCGAAAACACCAAGAAACTCGAAGAGATGTTCGAGATGGACTTTGAGTTTTCTGAAGAGAAAACTGAAGAAAATCAAAATGTCCGGATCGATCAACTTCTCAAAACCGATCAGTACGTCATCGTCCAGGTCGTCAAAGAGCCCATTGGCACGAAAGGAGCCAGGCTCACCTCTAAAATATCCCTCCCTGGTCGATACCTCGTTCTCCTGCCCAATTCCCCCCACAGAGGCGTATCAAAAAAGATCGAAGATCGGACATCCAGAGAACGACTCAAACGCACCCTCCGCTCCTTCGAGATCCCCCAGGAGATGGGCATCATCTGCCGAACCGCCAGCCAGTACGCCTCCCACGAAACGCTCCTCCTAGAAGCCCAAGAGCTCCTCACCACCTGGCAAGGGATTGTTGAGAAGTATAAGACCACTCAAGGGGCGACTCTCCTCTATGAGGAGTCCGACATCATCAACCGAGCCGTCATGACAGCGGTCGATAAACGGGCCGACCGTATCCTCGTTGATGACTACAACACCTACCAGCAGTGCCGTCGAGCATACGCCCCATACGCTACGGAACACACGCTACACCTCGAACTCTACCGCGATAAGTTTCCCATGTTCGAACGGTTTGGTGTCGAAAAAGAGATCGAACGCAGCCTGCGACGCAAGATCTGGCTCCAGAGCGGCGGCTACCTGTTCTTCGACCAGACCGAAGCGATGCACACAATCGACGTCAACTCCGGCCGATCCACCAATGTGGAGACAGGTGATGTCGAAGAGACCCTCGTACGCATTAACCTCGAGGCAGCAGAAGAGATTGCCCGTCAGTTGAAAATCAGGAATATTGGCGGCCTCGTCATCTGCGACTTCATCGACATGCGAAGTCGAAAAAATCAACGGCGCGTCCTGGACCACTTCAAGGAGTGCATGCGGGACGACTCAGCAAAATGCACCATCCTTGGCATGAGCGAGTTTGGCCTCGTCGAAATGACCCGTCAGCGCAGCCGCGGCTCCCTCCTCCAGACCCTCTACACCTACTGCCCCTACTGCTCCGGCACCGGCATGATAAAGAGCCATGAAAGCGTTGCGATCGACATGGAGCGCGACATGAAACGGATCATCCAGTGCCAACAGCAGTATGCGCTTAAAATTATCGTCCACCCAGAACTGCTGCGCCACATCCAGCGCACAGATAGAGATTTCTTACACCAGATGGCAGACTCCCTCAATGCCAAACTGGAATGGGAAGCCAATGACACGCTCCACTTAAACGACTACCACTTCGTCTCTTCCATTACAGACCAGCCCTTAGAGCTGTAAATGCATATGAGTTTGAAACAATCTATCGAGCGGTCGGCCCTGCCAGACGCGCTGAAAAAGAATCTCTCCTCCTTTGTGGATAACTACCTTCGCGCTACTGCCTACAGCAACGAGGATGTAACACCAATTCTCGTCCAATACCTTGCCCTCGTTCAACAAGAAACAGCCCATCCACACTCCTTTTCCCACTTTCACCCGGCGGAACGGCACCCGTTTGACTTCTATGAGTTCACGCTCTCCCTCGTCCGGCCTCTCCTCGATATGGCCCACTCCACAGTCCGCGGCAAGGAAAACCTCGCAGCCATGTGGCGCTCTCTCCAGCGCAAAGAGAATGTCATTCTCCTGGCCAACCACCAAACAGAGGTCGACCCCCAAATCATCTCCCTCCTCATCTCTCCAGAATACTCAGAGCTTGCTACCTCGCTCATCTACGTGGCAGGCCATCGCGTCACCCAAGATCCCATCGCTATCCCCTTCTCGCGCGGAACCAATCTCCTCTGCATTTACTCCAAAAAATATACTGACAATCCTCCCGAAGAGAAGGGGGCAAAACTCCTCCACAACTCCAAGACCATGTCAAAACTCCAAGAGCTGCTCGACGCTGGCGGCAGCTGCATCTTTGTCGCTCCCAGCGGGGGACGCGACCGGAATGATGCCACAGGCCATCCACAGGTAGCCGACTTCGATCCGCAGAGTGTAGAAATGTTCCACCTCCTCGCCAAGAAGGCGACTCACCCCACCTCCCTCCACCTGCTGGCCCTCTCCACCATGGACCTACTTCCTCCTCCCAAAACGATCCACATTGAGCTTGGCGAAAAACGGCTGGTTGCGTATACTCCAGCCCATCTCGTCTTTGGTCCTCCGCTTGATATGGAATCGATTGGCGCCAGTGCCGACAAACACGAGCGACGAAGAGAACGGAGTGAGTGGATGACAAAAGAGATCAGCTCCATGCTCAACCAGTGAGGGTTTTATGGCATCCTCGACCCAATTTTCTGTTACATTGACCCGCATCCCGGACGTATCTGCGGATGGTCCCCACTCCTATGAGGCGACTGCTGTAAATCCTACTGGCAAGACGACGGTCTGGGACATTGTCAAGAAAGTATTTGAAACACAAGCTCCCTTCACGTCCTACGACATCACAACAGATGTGACCGGCGTGCGTGTTGAGCTGCTCTGCGATGAGAGTCAAAATATCGTCGTAGCCGATTGGAGAGGGCGAATCTGCCACCTCACTGAAACGACCCTCCCAACAGATGGGAACCGCCTCTTGATCCCCGACTCTGTCCATCCCATTCAATTTAAAGCATGGGACATCACTTTCGGGAAAAAGACCTTTCAACATGTCGCGATCTTGTGCCGATACATTTTCTCCATCAAAGATCGAGAAAAGCTCCTCATTACCTCTCGTCTTTTCACCAATACTCGACTGTACCGCTACCTCACAAACCGGGAACGGACCATCCTGAGCTTACAAATACAAACACAGTTTCTCCGTTTTCTCCAAAATTGTCCCTCTCCGGGCAGAAGGAGAATCACAGCTGCCGATTTGTCCGTGAAATCTACACCTACCTTTGATGACAGTGGCACTGAAGAAGCGGCCTACAAAACATTGGCAGACCGGGTCGTGCACTGGAGCTCCTTTCCCCGACACGCGACGCCGATACGATTTCCGAAAAAGATAACTCGAGCCGATGGAACCATCTACCCTCTTGAGGAGTATGCGGCGATGGCTGGCACGCCAGTTACGTGCGCTGAAATAGCTGCCGACGATGCGCGCCTGGCAGCCTGTCGTGCCGCTGCCAAAGCGGCTGTGGGAAAAACGTTCGACGAACAACAAAAGCTCTTTTCCACATTTTTTGAGCTGCCAGCACACGAAAAGGCAAAACTACTCTTCGGAGAAATCCGTTGGACCCACGAATACCTGGATGCGTTTCAGTCCACGACTGTTATGCACGACTCTAAGGGGCAGGGGATCCTCTTCGGCGAGTTTGAAAACTGCATGAACCGTTTATCT
>JAJZPP010000073.1 GCA_021811115.1 bacterium
GCAGTAGCAACACAATGGGATTTGTTCCACAGTTAGGATACCCCGTCCTTCTCTCCAAACAGATGAGAGCTCAGGGGGCACGCCTCTTAGAGAAAGGCTCCTTTGAATTTACCTCAACCGGATTGGGCGGGCCTCAAACAATGAGCCTTCCGGTGTATGTGGCCGGCTTTTTTGATTCGGGAATTCTGCCTATTGGCGGCAAGGTGGTCATATCGGCCATCCAAGCGGTCACCACCATCCAACCGGCCTGGGTCGACGAGGGGCCAATCAGCCCGTCCGGCATCATGATCGATCTGCCTGTCTCTGGAGCCACGCGCGAGATGCAAAAGAGCATACAATCACTTGCATCATCAAATTTCTTTTCCGTGCTGCGGTATGACCAGTATGAGGTCACCCAAGAGCTGTACCAGCAGCTTGAGAGTGAAAAGACGCTCTTTCGCCTCATCTCCATCATTATTATTGCGGTTGCCTGCTCCAACATCTTCTCCATGCTCTTTATTCTGGCCCATGACAGGCGCAAGGAGATTGCTGTTCTGCGGGCCTTGGGCGCCTCTAAAAAGAGCATCGCCGCCATCTTCATCCTCGCAGGGCTTGGCGTCGGTCTCATCGGCTCCCTGATCGGCTCCCTCCTGGCTGCCATCACGCTCCACTATTTACCAGAGCTCCTCTCCTTCCTCGGGACCCTCCAAGGCCATGAACTGCTCCAACAATCCTTTTATGGAGAGATTGCGGCTCAAAACCTCCAGCTCCAGCCGTTTCTTTTCACACTTGTCTCAATCTCACTTCTCTCTGCCGCTGCCGGTTGCCTCGCTGCCCTCCGTGGTTGCCACATGAACGTCTCGGAGGCTTTGAAGAGTTAATGAACACCCCACTCATTGAAGCCAAAGGGATACGGAAAACGTTCCAAAGCGGAGACACCCCCTTTGAACTCTTTTCAGACATTGGCGTCTCGATCTACCACCACGATACGGTCTCTTGCGTGGGAAGATCGGGAGAGGGGAAATCGACTCTCCTGCACCTCCTTGGAGGCATTGAGCCTGTCAGCGCGGGGACGATCACGGTCATGGACAAGCCTCTACAAGAATGGTCCCCAGAATATTTGCGGAGCCGTTTTTTCGGGTTCGTTTTTCAGGCGTTTCACCTCATGGAGGATAGCGATGTTCTCTCCAACGTCCTCCTCCCCGTCCGAATCGCCCGCGAATCGACCTCTCCTCGCAGTCTGTATGGCGATCGGGCCCGGTTTTTGATCTCGAAAGTGGGACTGGATCACCGCATCTCCTCCAAAACCAAATGGCTTTCTGGCGGTGAAAAGCAGCGGGTTGCCATCGCTCGAGCCCTCGTGATGGATCCCCACATCCTCTTTGCCGACGAGCCGACGGGTAACCTGGATAGCCAGACAGCCGCTCCCATTATTGAGCTGCTCTTTGATGCGGTCTCATCGGAGAATAAGGCGCTCTTTTTGGTCACCCATCAAGAGGATATTGCCAAACGGTGCCAGCACCAGCTGCTCCTCCACCACGGAACCCTCAAACAGCGTGATCTTTATTAAGAATTGGTGTATGCTCACGCCCGTTGAAAATGTAACAGTAGAATTACATGAGTAGGATTCTTTCCATCGACTTTGGCCACGCTCGGATCGGTCTGTCTATCTCCGACCCCTCAAAAACGATCGCAAGCCCCATCGAAACCGTCCGAGGGTCCAAAAATCCAGCCCAAGCCGCCCAATCGGTCGCCACAGAGCTTACTTCCATCATCCAGCGCAATCAGTTTGATATCGATCTCATTGTCGTAGGCCTCCCCCTCAACCTCAACGGTTCTGAATCTCCCCGATCCACCGAATGTCGCGCCTTTGCACAAGCCCTTGAGCCTCTCATGGGCGTAAAAGTTGAACTCTTCGATGAAAGGATGACCTCTCTCCAAGCAGACAGATCCCTGAAAGAGGCCAATCTTTCCAGGAAAAAACGGGCAGGTTTTGTTGACACAGTCTCCAGCACGATCCTGCTGCAGTGTTATTTAGAATTTACCAAAACGAAGGAACCATTTTGACTGCACCCCTCCTTATCCATGTACTCAGTCTCGATACCGTTGGGGGTGTTGAGTCGCTGTACATGCATTACCTCGTGGACGCGCTCTCTCGCAGCAGCGCCATCCACTACAGTTGCATCTCCGGGAAATACCCCCACCCATCCTTTACGCATCGACTAGAGAAATTGGGGCATAGACCCTTCTTGGAACAGTACATCATGGGGCTGCGGCTCCCCAAATTGTTACACCTCATCATCCACATCAGAAGAGGCATGATCGAGGATTTAGTGAGCCCAACCGCCTGGGTCTACTGGAACCGCATCGAAGACCGATCGCCTCCTGGTCGATCCATCTATTACGAACATGGGGCCTCCTGGAGCCTCCCTGTGACCAAGGCGCGCCGCCAGTTTCTCTCAAAGCACTCGCTCTTTATTGCCAACTCCAATGCGGCAGCCACCATGCTCCGCGAAAAATGGGGCGTCTCCTCCCCCATCACCGTCATCCCCAACCCGTTGCGCCCCGATATCGCCCTCGCCACTCCCCGTTTAACCCCTCCCTCGGGGACGCTGCGACTGGGATATATCGGCCGGCTGGTTCCCATTAAGGGAGCCTTCATTGCGCTCCATACGTTAAAAGAATTACTTGATAAAAAAACCCCTACTACACTGCACATCGCCGGCATCGGTCCCCTTGAATCGGAGCTGAGAAGACGGGCTGAAAAACTCAACATCCACCACGCGGTTACGTGGAAGGGGTCGATCCAAAATGTGTGCGACTTTTATGACGCTATCGATATGCTACTCGTGCCATCCATCAGAGAGCCGCTTGGGCTCGTCTCGCTTGAGGGCGCCGCCAGAGGTGTCCCTGTGATCTGCTCGCGAGTCGACGGCCTTCCTGAGGTGGTCATCCATGGAGAGACCGGCATCTGCATCCCTCCATCGCTCAAACTGCATGAAGCCAAAGAGCTCCTGACATCACGGCAAGGGCTTCCAGAAGTGGTCGTCGACCCAACATCCCATACACTGACTGAGCCTCGGCTGATCGATCCATCCGATTGCGCTGACGCGATTCAACGATTATGGTACAATGGAGACCAGTATGTGCAATGCAGCCGCAAGGCTGTTGCGCTTGCCGCAGGCCGATCCGACTTCACCATGTATACTGCGGCATTGCGATCATTGTTAGAGAACAACCCATCACCTATCCTTGAAGAGGATACTTAAAGGACGTAACATGCGCCGAGCCATTACTACCACAGACCCCTCCTCTGCGCTCGCTGGCGAGCGACGGACGTGGAGGTTTACAATCACCCCATCGGCCGCCCTCCCAAAAGGCACGCTGCTGAAGTTTGATTTTCTGTGCAAAGGCCGCTCTATCGATTGGGAGTTACCTACGACCGATTTGAAGTCAGGATCCAACATGATCTGGGCCGAAGTCGAGGGAGGAAAACCGCTCTCCGCCAAAGAGGTGATGCCCCCCAAATCGACCGTTCCCCAGTACGAATTTAAACTCCCCGCCCAAGTGGCGGCTGGAAAGAAAATCACCGTCTGCGTGGGCACCCCTCAAGCCAAAGCTGAGGGCAAGAAAGGAACCCTCTCCCAGCTTACCATGCAGCGTAAACGACCCTTTCACCTCTCCATCGACCCAACAGGCAAGGGTAAATATGAGGAACAACCCGAGCTGTTTACGATCGATATCAAGGGCAATACGTTACAGACCATTCGGATTCTGGCGCCATCCATTGTGGCGAAGAACCACCGGTTTGATGTGATCCTTCGCTTTGAAGATGAGTATGGCAACCTCACCAATAATGCCCCAGAGAACACTCTGATTGAGTTCAGCCACCAAAACCTTCGAGATTCCCTCAAATGGAAGCTCTTCTTACCAGAAACAGGCTTCATCGCCCTGCCCAATCTCTACTTCAATGAGCCCGGCGTCTACACCATCAATCTGAAAAACCTTGCCACTGGAGAAGAGTACACCTCAGCGCCCATAAAATGCTTTCCTACTGAGACGAAGACGGTCTTTTGGGGATCGCTTCATGGGGAGTCGGAGCGATTTGATTCTGTTGAAAACATCGACAACTGCCTCCGCCACTTCCGAGATGAACGGTCGTACAATTTCTACGCCACATCGCTGCCAGAAAGCTCTGACGACAGTACCAATGAGAATTGGAAACGAATCACCCAGTTCGCCAACGATTTTGAGGAAGACGATCGGTTCATCAGCTTCACGGGACAACAGTGGAGCGGCGAGCCGAAAACAGAAGGATTGCGCCTGCTCGTGTTTGCGAAGGATGAACACCCTCTCATCCGAAAAAAAGAGGCCCGGTACGCTTCCCTGAAAAAGATGTACGCCACTTTTTCTCCCAAAGAATGCCTCTCCATCCCTACCTTTACCATGGGTGATAAGACCTGCTTTGATTTTGAAACCTTTTCGCCTGAGTTTGAGCGGTGCGTTGAGATCTACAACGCGTGGGGGTGTTCTGAGCGAACGACCAAGGAGGGCAACATCGCCCCGATCAGCTCGCCTGCCAAATCTGGCATCCATGAAAAGGCTGAAGGGTCGATTGTGAAGGCACTGATGAAAAACCGGAGGTTTGGCTTTGTGGCTGGTGGCCTGGGTGACAGGGGGGTTTTTTCTCCTCTGTACGAGTCGGATCAGAAGCAGTATCCACCAGGGCTGACAGCGGTCCTGTGCGACCGGTTGACGAAGAATAACATCTTTGACGCGCTGTACAACAGACACTGCTACGCAACGACCGGAGAGAGAATTGTGCTTGGAGTCTCTATTGCAGGC
>JAJZPP010000074.1 GCA_021811115.1 bacterium
CATTCGGAAAATCGACGGGATTTTGGATGCGGATGTGCAGCTCTCCTTCCCCGAAGAGGATCCCTTGAATCCTAAGGCACAAAAAGGTATTGTGACCGCCTCTGTCTTTGTCAAACACAATGGCGTGCTCGATGATCCCAACAGTCACCTGATCACGAAGATTCGTCGGCTTGTTGCCAGTTCGGTTCAAGGGCTTAATTTTGAGAATGTCACTGTCATTGCCGACAGGGCCCGCTTTTCCGAAGGAACGCAGGAGGTCCAGGTGACGAGCGCTCCGACAGAGCTTGTGAAGGATTGGGGGATTGTCCTGGCAAAAGACTCGCTAGGACGCTTCCAGGCCCTCTTTTTCGGCATCATTGCTCTCCTGTTACTGCTCGTTCTTCTGACAGTCTGGTTCTTCTGGAAGCTGATTCCTGTGGCTCGTGCCTGCGGTGGTATCGGCTTCATTTTTACCTTCCATTCACTCGAGGTCCCACCCGTTGAAGAAGAGAAAAAGGAAGTTGAAGGTGAGGCTGTAGCAGCAGAGAAGCCCGGGGAGAAACCTCCACGGGAACAAGAGAATGTCGAAGAGCCTTAAAGAGTCGAGTTAATGTATGGCAGACGCAGCTCTTTTCCTTCGTGCCCTCATGGACCGCATTCCTAATTCTGACCTTCCAGCTCTGTTGGAACAGTTGCCAGAGGAGATGCAAGCTCAGTTTCAAGCGGTTCCTGCGGCCAGTGACAGGCCTGTCGAGGCTTTTTTTCTCTCCCCAAAGGAAGTGCTCGCCCTGCTCCACCCCAGTTGGTATGAGGAGTTGCTGCCCCATCTTGCGGAGGAGTTGCGCCCAGCAGTGAAGGAGGCTCTTGCGCAAAAAGAAGAGAGTCCGCTTCGTGCCTTTTTGCTCACATACCTTGTCTCAGCCTGGCCAGAGAAGGTTTTGCCCTCACAAAAAGAGATGAAGCAAAGCCCCTTACATTTCCTCCTCAAGGTGGATGAGGTTGAGATCGGGAAGCTTCAAGAGCTTATCGTCGTGTACGATATCGTCGATGAGGTGCGGCAGATTGTTGCGAAGAAGCGGTTGCAGGAGGTGTTGCAGAGGCTTTCACCGTTGCAACAGCAGTTTTTACGATCGCTCCTCCACCGTCCTGCCAAGGCCCCTGTGCTCTCCTTAGGGCTTTTGGGGTTGTTGCAGCAGGATCCTCAACGGGCTACGTCGATGCTCCGTCAAAGAGGCCTCCAACGGTTTTCTTGCGCACTTCAGGATGAATCAAAACCGTTTCTCTGGTATTTTTTCCATGGAATCGATAGAAGGGTCGCGCAAGAGCTTCAGGCGGCGATGGAAACCCCCTCTTCTGTAGGAGAGAGGGCTCAAGCAAAGAAGCGGCTTGTTGAGGCGTATAAGTTTTTGCATGTGAGGACGAAGTCGGATGGCTCAGACAACTAGTAAACTATTCTCCCTTCTCGATGGGCGTGGTGTCACCATGGCTCCTGGAACCAAAAAGTTGCCTCAGGAGGCGTTTTCAGCCCTCAATACTGGGATTGAGCTTCTCGAGACGGTGAAAAAGGATGCGGAAGCGTATCGCAAACAGGTGGTAGCCGAATGTGAAGCCATCAAGGAGCAGGCTGAGATTGACGGGTTTCAGGCAGGGTATGCGGCGTGGGCGGATCAGTTGGCCAATCTTGAGAAAGAGATCGATACGGTCCATCTGGAGTTGCAAAAGACGGTGATGCCAGTAGCTTTGAAGGCGGCAAAAAAAATTGTGGCAACAGAGCTTTCGGTCAACCCGGATGTTATTGTTGATATCGTGGCAGGCACCCTCAAGACTATCGCCCAGCACAAACGGATTACGCTGTATGTGAGCAAGCAAGATTTTGAGGCGATTGAAAAGTCAAAAAATAATTTGAAACAAATCTTTGAGGAACTAGAGTCTCTTTCCATCCGGGAACGGGATGATATAGAAGCGGGGGGTTGCGTTATTGAGTCGGAGGTAGGCATTATTAATGCGCGTCTCAAAGATCGGTGGAAAACGTTGGAAGCCGCCTTTGAAGCCCTTTCTGCAACGCTCCTGGAAAAAAAGAGGTCAACGTGAGATTGTGTCTTCTCATTGCATTCCTGTGTACAGTGAGCTTTTCAGGTTGGGGTGCCGACGCGGCGGCTCCAGTCAAAGAGGCCATTCCAAAATCCACGGAAAATGTGCCGTCGACGCTTAAAAAAACGGAGAAGGCCGAGGCAGAGCGAGCTGGCACCAGTTTAAAAGGGCTGGAGAGGCCCTCTTTGGTGATCCAAGCGGGTGCGCTCGCCTTCATGTCGCTCCTGCCGTTCCTCGTCATGATTCTCTCCTCCTTTGTCAAAATCGTCGTTGTGTTGTCGCTGCTCCGTAACGCTCTGGGTGTCCAACAGGCACCTCCCAACCAGGTCATCAACGGAATTGCCTTCCTCCTCAGTCTGTACGTCATGTTTCCGACCGGCGTGAAGATGTACGATGCCTCGAAGCAGTACATGCAGACAGTTCAGATGCCGACCGATATGTTTTCAGCCGATTCAGCCTCCTACATCGTTGGCATTGCTGACAAAGCCAAGGAGCCATTTCGAGATTTTTTGAAGGATAACTCGTTAGTGAAGCATCAGAAGAGTTTTTATCGAACCGTCTACCGATTGCTCCCAGAAACGTACCGTGATGACTTAAAACCGGATGATTTCCTCGTCCTCATCCCAGCCTTTATCACCTCACAGTTGAAGACCGCCTTTGAGATAGGGGTGCTCATTTACATTCCATTCTTCGTGATTGATCTTGTGGTCTCCAACATCTTGCTGGCTATGGGGATGATGATGTTGTCGCCAGTAACGATTTCGATGCCGCTCAAGCTCTTTTTGCTTGTGATGCTAGATGGATGGACCCTCCTCATCGAGGGGTTAGTTTCAACGTTTAGGTAGGTAATCTTTATGATTCAAACGCAGATTGTCCAACTGTGTTACCAGGGGCTGCTGCTCATCCTCATTCTCTCAGCTCCTCCTGTCTTGATCAGCATGTTTTTGGGTACGGTCGTTGCTGTCTTTCAGGCGGCAACGCAGATCCAAGAGCAGACGCTCTCCTTCGTTGTCAAGCTCGTCTCGGTCACCTTGGCGCTCATGCTCATGGGCCCATGGCTTGGTTCCCAGATCATGAACTTTGCCTTCAACATCTTCACGAATTTTCCTTCGTGGTGTCTAACGTCAGGATAGGTCTGTTTCAGCCAAGGAGGAAGTTTTTTTGCATGAATTCAGAAGCACCAAGCCAGTAACAGAAAAGAGCAACTGGGACGCGGGCGAGCTTGTTGCTGGGCGTGGCACGTCCCATAAGTCCTATATCCTGCGGAGCCTTTGTGAGCACATAGCCCTGCTGGATGGATGGTTTTTGCGTGCACAACTCGATGAGACCCATTACGTCCCGGTCCTGTACTGGTTGGGATTGGTACTTGACTTCAAAAGGGATGATAGTTCCATCTATCTCTACAATCAAATCAACCTCTTTTTCCCTCTGATTGCGCCAGTAACTGAATCGTGCTTGACGAGAGGAGCAGTGGGAGAAAAGATGTCCAATAACAGCAGTCTCAACACATTGCCCAAGAGCGTGCGCATCTTCTAGCACGGTTTTACCTTTCAATAAGATAGCCGGAGCGATTGCAGGATCGCTCAGGTAGATCTTATTCCTCGCTCGGAGAACCTCTTTTCCGTATCCGAATGGTGGAAGTCGGTAAATGAGGTAAGCGGATTCAAAGAGATCTATAAAATTGTGAACTGTTTGTTTTGCGATTCCAAGTTCTTTGGCAATTGTTGTCGTATCCTGAAGCCCCCCATCATGCATGCAGAGGTAAATGAACAGTAGTTCGAGTTCGAGGATTCTTCTCACACCAAAAAGGGCTGTCATATCCCGTTTCAAGACTTTTTCTATGATGTCTTCACGCAAGAGTCTTTGCGCTTGAGTGATGCTGTCGACAAGTGCCGTCTGGGGAAATCCTCCTCGGACGAGATACTCGTGAAAGTGCCCAATGAGAGCTGTGGTGGCCTCTGTCATTTTATAGAGCTGGGCTGGGGTGCTTTCAAAAATCTCGTGCAACGAAGCTGCCTGAGGGAGGCTTGAGAAGCTGATCTTCCTGATCTGCAGATATTCATAGAAAGAAAGAGTTGAAATGCGGATGGAGTGCCAACGTCCCACACCGGATTCTTGACCGGTTTGTAAGAGTGGTGTTGCAGAACCCGTGAAAACAACTCGCTTTGTCTTGAAGAAGTCTATTTGATGTTTGACCCAGGTTCCTATGTTTTTAATGAACTGGGCTTCGTCAAGAAATATGTATTCAGGCCCCTCCGCTTTTGGTTCTAGTTCCCGCCAGGCTTCTAAAACAGTATCAAGTCCGGCAAGTTTTAAAACAGGATGATCGAACGTTGCATAGAGGATATTGGCTGGAGGAACCCCTGAAGCAACGAGTTTCTGAATGGCTTGGAGTAGAAGAGTGGTTTTCCCTACCTGCCTTGGGCCACAAAGGAGTATGGCTCTTTGAGCGGGGGGATTTTCTATCCATTGCATTAACTCATGAAAGACCGCTCGGCACCATGTTGGGAGATCCGGGATCTTTTCTTCTCTCCACCAGGGATTGAATTGCGAAAGGATAGCGACGAGCTCTTCTTTGGGTATTTTCATGGCTACTTGCTCTATTTTTGCAATTTAAGCAAAGTATACTTTCCTTATTTCCCCACTTTAAAGCAAGTACGCTTTTTCCACAACCGAGAGGTTTGAGGATGCGTTAC
>JAJZPP010000075.1 GCA_021811115.1 bacterium
AGTCATCTGGGGAGAGGAGCAGCTGCTTGATCTGAGCCACACAGGAGGGCTGTTTTTGTGAGAGGAGGGAGAGCGCTATGTTTAGCTGGAATGGTTTTGGGAAAGAGGAGTGTAAGAAATTCTTTGAAAACGGCTCAGGGCACTCTCCGAGGGCGTTTGCGGCGAACGGATTGCCTTGATCGGCAAGCGACGTGATCACCTCCTGGTAGGAGAGCTCCCCAAGAGAGATCAGTGAAAGGGCGGCTCGGATACGGACGGCAGGGTCTGAGTGGGTTGCCAAAAGGTGAAGGCGAGAGCGAGTCTGTTCCGAGTCGGTGGCACTGAGCGCACAGGCGAGCGCCTCGAGGAGGGCGGGAGAGCGGCTTTGAAACGAGGCAAGTGAAGAGGAGAGTGAAGCAAGATGGTTCCTCCCGATAGCAAGGAGGGTCTGGAGCACCAGGTCTTCATTTGGGGAGAAGAGGAACTGCTGGAGGCGGAGGATGGATTTGGGAGATCCTTCGATGGCAAAAAGTTCTGGAAGGTAGCCGGTCATCTCTGGCGGGAGCTTATAGAAGAGGGCGTCGAGCTGAAAAAAACTCTCCTTCGTCCGTCTATTGGCAAGTCGCCACGCCGCTTCGAGGCGGATGACTGGGTAGTCTGAGCGCAACGCTTCAGTGAGGATGGCATCCCCATCGGCAGAGTTGAGTGCCGAGAGCGCTTGAACCGCGGCCATTTGGATGATTGGGTGGCTCGAGCGGATCAGTTCCTTGCTCAAGGGAAGGGAGAGAGGGTGGTTGCACGCCGCGGTGGCAAGGAGGGTCATGATGACGCTTTCAGGATCATTGGAGGAGGCAACTTTTGTAAATACCTGCGCTGCCAGGATTTCCAGGCGCGATCGAGAGGAGGAAGCTTTTTTGATTGAGGCGATTGTTTCTTCTAACGTTGCAGTAGAACAGGGGAGGGGGGATGGTTCAGAAGAGAGAGTCGTACTCCGCAACTCACTTAATGGAGGGGTGGGCAGAGAGCCTGTGATAGATTGAGGAGCCTGTTTTTGGCAGCCGATGCAGAGCAATGAGAAGAAAATGAGCCGTTTCATCGTAAGTAGTTCCACATGTCGATCCCCACCTCTTCTAGCATGGAACAGAGCGTGCCCACCGGCAATCCGATGACATTATAGTAGCAGCCGTCGATCCGTTGGACGAGAAGGGAGCCTGCCTCCTGAATGGCGTATCCGCCCGCCTTATCGCTCCAGATATTCAGGTCGAGGTATTTTTCAATTCGGGACTCTGGCAGCACCTGCATGAGCACACGCGTCTCGTCGGTTCTGCAGCTCACCTGACCGTCTCGTGCGACCGCAATGGCGGTGACCACGCTGTGCCATGTGCCAGAGAGCTGTTGTAACATGCGCTTCGCATCGCTGCGCGAGAGCGGTTTTGTCAAAAGCTCCCCATTTATGACAACAATAGTGTCGGCTGCTATGACGATGCGATCGGGGTGAGTTGCAGCCACATTCTTCGCCTTCTCTCCTGCGAGGCTGTTCACGTATGGGTGTGGGCTGCCTTGCCATGGAATCGATTTTTCATCGAAGGTGTGGGGGATCGATTCAAAAGGGATGGTAAAATACTGCAAAATCTGTTTTCGCCTTGGCGATTCCGAGGCGAGAATGAGGGGTAATATAGTCATATTTACGCTTCAAGGGTTGAAAAGAGTTCAAGGCCGCAAAAATGCTTTGGGTTGAGCCGATACTCAATTGATTTGTAGCTCGCTTCTATCTCCTGTGGGTCGAGTCCGGTCTTCTTGGCTCCCGCTTCCACAATAGTGGAAAACTGCTCCTTGCCCCACGCATAGGACTGCTCGAGCACTCTGTGAAAGGACATCACCTGCTCTGGTTTTGTTTTGAGAGCCTCATTATTGGTGGCCACAAGCGCAAAGACCATGCTCCGATTTGTGGCTTCAACCCATGCTTCGGCAAGATCTATCGAGAGGAAATTGGGTGTATTTCGGTGCACAAGGGCCGGATCGCCGATGAGCAAAAAGGGATCGGTCTGCTCAAAGAGCATTTCTGGTGTGGCAGCCGAGGGAACAAAGAGTGGCTGTACCTTCCAAAAATACTTACAGAGCACTTTCAGCAGTTTTGATGAGGTAGAACTCATCGTTGGTAGGTAGACAGGTCGTTTATCCAACAGAAGGGATGGCCCTTTGAAAAAGAGTCTGACGCTCATGATGGCTTTCGATGTCGCGATGCCAAGATCGGAGAGGAGCGTATATCGGTATCTATTCTTAAGAAACTCCTCACTGCTGATCAGGGCAATATCGACCTCTCCGCTGCGCAACAGGTCGTTGCATTCTTTTGGGCTTCTCCAGAGGATAGTGGCTCCATGGGGAATCTTGTTTTCTTTAATCGCGTGGAAAAATGGCTCTACATTGGTGAATGGAAGAGCGGCCACTCGTACTCCCGCACACGGTGTGGCATCGATCTGTTCGAGTTTCATGAGTGTGGCCTCCTGGTAAGGAGCGGACAAACGGTTCAGCATACGTGATATGGCTCTATTATGGCCCATAAGGTGAGAAACCGCATACCCCCAAAATTGAAGCTGCACAAAAAAGCCAAATTTTGCCAACAATGTAAATGAGATTTATACCCATTTTCGCAGGATGTTGTGTGATTTACGCGTACCGGTTTTTCTATTTTTTTCTCTTTCTCTTTCATGTTCCAAAACTTTTATTAACAAACCGCCGGGCGCTCTACCGTCGACTCTTCCCTCCTGCTCAGGAGGGCTCTCTTGGGCCCTGTGTCTGGGTCCACGCAGTCTCGATGGGAGAGGTTGTGGCCATTGTTCCGATAGTAAAAGCGCTCATGGCGGTCCACCCAACGTGGAAATGGGTCCTCTCGACGACAACAGAGACCGGCCTTTCAACGGCCCATTCCCTTTTCCCAACCTCAGTTCGCATCGTTCAGATGCCTTTTGATTTTCGTTCCTGTATTCGTGCAGTCTTGCGTGCCGGAACTCCCTTCCTCGTTCTCCTCTCAGAAGGGGATGTGTGGCCTGTTTTTCTCAACGAAGTACGACTCGTTGGCGCCAAAGTGGTTCTTTGCAACGGGAAAGTGTCAGATAAGACAATTCATCGATTACTCTGTTTCCCCCGTTTTGGAAGGTGGCTGTACTCGTTTGTGGATCTGTTCTGTCTCCAGAATCAGACCTTTTGGAATCGATTTGCGGCTTTGGGGATTGATCCCAAGAAGCTTACCGTTACAGGGAGCACCAAGGCGGATGTGGGTATGAGTCTCCTGTCAGAAGGGGAGCGGCTGGAGCGGAAAAAGCTTTTAGGAATAGGTGTGGGGAAGAAAGTGGTGGTGGTTGGGTCCACCCATGCGCCTGAGGAGCAGCAGATTGTGTCGGCTCTTCTGCCAATACTGAAACAGGACCCGACATGTAAGGTAATGATCGTGCCGCGCCATCCTGAGCGGTTTGACGAAGTGGTCGCTTGCCTTCCAGGCACTGCTGTACGGTACACAACGTACCAGAGCGGCACGCCGTGGAATATCATGGTGGTAGATCAGGTAGGCCTTTTGACCGTTCTGTACCAGTTGGCAGATGTGGCCATCGTTGCTGGGAGCTTTGTGGAGCGTGTTGGTGGACACAATATCCTGGAGCCGGCCATTGTTGGTATTCCGGTTATTGTTGGCCCCTACATGCATTCGCAGCGGGCTCTTTATGAGTCGGCCAGGGAGGCTGATGGAGTGATGGAAGTGTCGCTTGACACACTACAAACTACTGTCGAAACGCTTTTGCATGATGGACCGTATCGAAAAGCGCATGGACAGAAGGCGCTATTCTGGGCGGAGAGCCTTCGAGGCGCTACCCAAAAGACGGTGACGGCTATTGAACAGCGGTTTTTGTATGTTAACAATTTACTAAAAAATGTAAATTGATTATATTTTATTTAGCATCATTCATTTAAACGAGAGGTTTTTTATGACATCACAAGTAAGCGGAGCTACTCAAGATTGGGAAACTCTACAAATGTGGTTTAGTACGAAGGATGGTTTTTTGTCCCTCGACAAAGGACGAATTGTCTCGACTGATAAGCCAAAATGGGTGAGTCGATTTATTGAGGCTGTAAAGAGTTTCTTTGGCTCTAGCTCCTTGGAGGGGGTGGCTCGGCACATCGCTCTCATGCAAGGGAAGACGACCTTAACAGCAGAGCAGCAAAAAATTATCGATAAGATCAATGAGAAGATATCGGATTTTAATGATCGATCTGTTTTCCGACATCCCAAACGCATCCCAACAGCGCTTTTTGATTCTATTGTAGCGCCAGAAAAGCTCGCAGCGCGCAAAAAGGAGCTTCTAGAGACTATAAAAAGCCAGCTTCGACCACAAGATCTCGAGCTCCCCGATGAAGAGCTTTTGGATAAAATTGTTCGATTCACAGCTTGCTGGCCGATTGAATGGACTGACGTCCACACTGTAGAGCATAGTTTCCCCGAAAGTTCTGAGCGAAAAAACGTAAAATTGCTCTCGTTTCAGCTGAGAGGAGGCCGCGTCGGTTCGATTGATAGCTTATTTGCTGCTGCCAGGGCGATTTTTGGTTCTCAGAATAAAAGAGATCGTCAGGAACTACGTAGTAGATCTGGGATTATAGATATTTTTGTAGAAAAGAATTTACAAAATATCGATATCAAGGCTCGTCCTATTACCCACTCCTGACGCAATGAGGTAGGACAAACTATGGGTGATATGAGATTAGAG
>JAJZPP010000076.1 GCA_021811115.1 bacterium
CTGTCGACTGTAAAAGCCCTGACATTGTTCACCTCGTCGAAGAGATGCGCCAGAAGGGCATCACCATCTCCCTTCCTAACGGGAAGCTAAAAAAAGAGGATATTTCGAGGACTTTTTCTCTCATTGGCAACCAGCGACAGACATTCGACCAGAAAATGCAAGAGAAGGTCCAGGCATTTCAACAAGGCACGATGGAGCGAAACCAACTCTTCGAGTTTATTAAAGGCCAATTTGATACATTGAATCGTGCCATGCAAAAACTCATCAACTGGATTGCGAGCCGTACTGTATAGGATTTTTTTATGAAAGTTACACCTTCCAGTCCCTACCAGACAATGCCGTACATGACCGAAAAGCCTTCCGCTGCGATATCGCAAGAGTTTGCGCCCTTGAAGGACCGCAAGCTTCCAGAATGTTTTGAGCGACTGGTTAAAGAGGTGCTCACAACTATTGCAGAGCAAGAAAAACAGGCGGTCATTACCTGGAGCCATGTCCTCAATGCGGAGCAAGGCTGGCGCGATATGCTGCTCCAAGAACAGATGGCGTTAGACAAGAGCACATCCTCCTGGCAGAGTTGGGATGGGCTTCTCAAAAAATGCGCCCAGATCATCCTTCCAGTCAGTCTTGTGGTTGAAGGGGCGGCCATTTGTGTCTTTACTGGCGGAGCTACGATCCCTGTGATGGCCGCCATGGCCATTGGCGGGGTGCTGACGCTGGACGGTCTGCTTGATGATGGCGGCAAACGGGCTATCTCCTCCCTTCTCTCTAAGGCTACCGATGAAGATTCAGAAACGTGGCTACGTCGCATCAGTATCGTCACGAGCGTAGTCCTGTGTGCGACAAGTCTTGGCTTGGGGTTTTCTGCAGTACTGCCTCATGGGGTCAAGATTGCTGCGACAGCCTCAGGAGTAGGACTCACCTGCACCAGAGGAGCGACCGAATGGGGGTTAAACAAGAAAAAGGCCGAACTGGAAACGCTCGGGTTTTCTTGGGAAGAGTCGACGCGCCGTTTTTCTGATTTGCTGACGAACACGAGGAAGCAGACAGAGGCGGCCAACTTCGTATTCGAAAAAAATGTGGAGTTCCAACGCGCCACAATGGGAACATCACGTTTCATACTATCATAAAAGAAAGGGTATCTTAAGCTATGCCAGAACAGATTCAGACTATTTCAGACGTGCCTGTAAAAGGGATGCGCTACGAAGATCGCTTGCTTCAGATCTACTCATACGTCCTCTCCACTCTCGGAGGGCAGACACGCATGTTCCAATGGCTTGCGGATGAGGCGACACAACAAGGGCTAAAGTCGAGTCAAGCCATCTCCAAATCATTACGCAGCATTATTCCCATCATCGTGCACGTCTCTATTGGGGTACTAGGTATCGTGGCCATTGGCGTCATTCTAAGAGCACCCGCTGGAGCCAAAGACCCAGCAAGACCGATTGATCTCGCGCAAAAGCTCTTCAGCGAGGGGAAAGAGGGTTACAATAACTTTGCCGAAGCCGACAGAACTGAGAAGCGCGCCGATTCCGAACAAGCAAACATGTTCTACCAGAAGTTTAATCGTGACGAATCAACAGCTGATAATGAATGGACTCGATTGCTCCAATCCGTTGGAGAAGTCGCTCGATCCAATCTTCAAGCCGCCCAGACAATGAGCCGTTAAAGGTCTAAAAAAATCTTTTGTTTCTGCGCGCAGTGCCAGAAACAAAAGATTTCTGCGACCTCACGCAAGTCCGAAAACTATTCTAATTGCTTCGTCGACCCCAGACATCACACCATTATCCACGTGACATTCCATCTTTCCAAGCCGAGATTTATCAACTGCTCGACATTGATCGAGCATGATTTTGCCATCCTTGCCCGAGATAGAAACCTTTGCTTCGAATGAATAAATTTTCTTCGTCTTACTTGTGATGGGAGCGACGATCACTGTGTGAGAGCGCTCATTGCCTGTGTCGTTCGATACAACCAGACATGGACGCGTCTTCCTAGTCTCATGTCCTACCGATGGATCGAGACCAACCCAATACACATCGCCTCTTTTGGGAAACCTACCAGGCATTGTCCTCTCCTAGTCCATCAGCTGTTGTACATTCCCACTCTTTAATGACTTCCTTCCTATCCTCATCTTCGCTTGCTTCGGTATACTCTTTCGCAAGCTTGTCGCTAAGCTTTGCGAGGTTTTTGCGAACACTCTCGGCCACAAAACCGCTGATGTGTCTGCGCCCAACCAGGAGCCGAAGATCGTGGTCTAGGTCGATAGGCATTGAATACGTACGGTTGACTGTTCTCATAGATCACCTCCATCTCATAGTATACATACTATGTATTATGTAAGCAATACCTTGTGCGAACAGCGATTAACATCGTCGCTGTAAAAACGCTTCTGTCTTCCCCCAAGGGAATCTGATCGGGAGCGTTTGTAGGAGCTCAAATCGATGAGGCATCACCTCCCCGAGCCAGCCGCTTATCGTAATAATCTTGGTCCCAACTGGAAGGTGTTGCAGGCGCGTCGCTGCATGGAGGATGCGCTCATCGGTCATCGCCGGCCCATACAGGTAACAGAGGTCAACTCCTTCAAACGATGCCTTCTCCCAGTCGCCAACCTCAAACGAGAGGTTTTTCACCTTAAAGAACTGCTGTAATCGGCTGCTCCGCTCGGCCATGAGCCGCTGCCGTTCCATGCCAATAACTCGCGCCTGTTTGCGAACGCATCGCAACCAAAAGCAGAGCCTTCCCCTCCCCGACCCCAAATCTGCCACTGTAACGTCGCGAGGAATCTTGAACCCATCGAGAAGCTTGTCGAAAGCCCGAAAATCGGTCTCACCATAGGGGCCGATGGGTCGTTCAGGATGCAGCTCATCAAACACACGGATGAGCCGAAATGGACTTTGAAAAAAGTACTGCCCAAATATCCACAGCTCCATGAGAAAAAAGGTGGGGCGCCAGAGGTAATAGAGGACCAGATTTCGGAAGAATTGCACCATATTGTACAGGCGAATGTAGCACGCCAAAAAGAACACTCGAAGGGATTTCATAAAGCTTTTCGCCACTGTATACTATCGTTGTTTAAGGGCAAGGAGAACCGATGTCTACCACTCATTTAGAGAGTCTATTGAGAATGCGATTTGGTTTTCAAGAGTTTCGTCCAGGCCAACGAGAAGCGATTGAGACCCTTTTGAGCCAAGGGAAACTTTTGTGCATCCATCCGACCGGCCGTGGAAAATCGCTCCTCTACCAACTGCCCAGCTGTCTCCTGGATGGGTTGACAGTGGTGATCTCTCCCCTCCTCGCGCTCATGCGCGATCAGATCGATCAGCTCAACCGCCGATTCAAAATCCCCGCTGCTGCCATCAACACCGACCAGTCAGAAGAAGAAAACGGCGCTGCTAGATTTGCCGCTTTGAATGGAAAAATCAAAATCCTCTTTCTCGCCCCAGAACAGCTTGACCATGTGGATCGGTTTCATTTTTTACTCTCGCTTCCCATCAGCCTCATCGTCGTCGACGAAGCCCACTGCATCTCCACGTGGGGACACGATTTCCGTCCAAGCTATAGGCAGATCTCCCACCTCCTCTCCCACGTGCAGAGCCATAACCCTCACATAAAAATGCTCGGACTCACGGCAACAGCCAACAGCAAAGTCGAGGAGGATATCAGGAAGCAACTGGGAGGCGGCGCCGTTGTCACGCTACGCGATTCAATTGAGCTGCAAAAGATGCTGACATACTCGCGTCAAACTGGTGGCTGCCGCATGGCGACGCTCAGAGAGGCGCTTGGGGATGTGCATGCCACACACTGCGGCCACTGCGACGCTTGTAGACCACGTGTAGAGCCGATTTGCGAAAATGGCACTGTTGCCATGAAATGGTTACAGGATCGTTCATTCCCCATTCCACCGGTGGCTCTCCACAAGGTTTCAGCGGGGGTCAGCCTCCTGGATAGCAAGGTGCGCTCCCCGCTCTTTGTTCGGTTCATGAAGGAGCGCGCGGTCGTCTCTTCATATCAGGAGATGGATAGTGAACTGATCGATCTTCTGCTCAGGCAGTTCACAACCCTCATTCAGGATAAGACCATCGGTGCCATCATCCCCCTTCCTTCAACCACGTGGAAGGCCCGTGACAGTATTGTGGAGCTTCTCTCTTGCCGATTCCAAATCCCAATCCTCAACGCTCTCTCGTGGAAAGATCTTCCTTTGAAACGGCAAGGAGAGTTGCTGAACAACGATCAGCGCCATCACAATGTCCACCAGCGAATGGAAGTCTGTTTTTCTGCTCCTCCCCCACGCGGCTGCCTGATACTTTTTGATGACTACATAGGCTCAGGAAATACGCTGAAAGAGGCGGCTCGAGCCATTCGAGCGACCAAAACCATCTCGAACCAGATCATCCCGTTCACGATAGCTGCTGTCAAATGGCACCTAGGCAAACCAGGGTTTGCATAATGTATTTACGATGGATCATAAGTTGAAATGAGATTCTCAGAGGAATAAGCCGATATCTTTTTGAATACGATACGGAAGCCGGCATCTAGAACTAAATAAAAGGTTTACATTTTTACCACCTTCCGGCATTGTCCGAAAAAACGCAACTGCTCATAAAGTTGAGGTAGCCAGCGGATTCGCTCTCGCCATGTTTGCATCTTTTCATCAGCGCAGAGGCTAGCGCCTCTCTTTTGGCGCTAGCCTCTGCGCTGATGAAAAGATGCAAACATGGC
>JAJZPP010000077.1 GCA_021811115.1 bacterium
CGATATCTATATGGCTATTGGCGGAGTTCCGAAATATCTTTCCTACGTCTCTAAGGGCAAGTCAGCGGCGCAAGTCATTAACGATGTCTGTTTCGTGCGTACCGGTGGGTTGTATGATGAATTTAACAACCTGTATAGATCGCTTTTCGAAACCTATGAGCACCACATAGCCATTGTCAAAGTCCTTGCAAAGGCGCGCGGCGGCCTCACGAAGGATGAACTCTTAAAGAGAACAAAGTTGAGCTCAGGAGGCGCCTCAAGTCGGGTTCTTGAAGATCTAGTAGATGCAGGATTTCTCGCCTATATGCCTGCTTTCAATAAGAAAAAGGTTGGTGGAACATACCGTTTGATCGATGAGTATTCGCTGTTCTATCTGGACTGGATTGAGGAAAATACAAAAATTGGAATTGAGAATGTTGACCCGGAATTTTGGATAAAGAAGCAGCACACTCCCAAATGGAAGGAGTGGTCTGGACGTGCTTTTGAGGCACTTTGCCTGAAGCATATACAGAAAATCAAAAAAACACTTGGGATTTCAGGAATGAGTACAGTCGAATCTGGGTGGCGTTACATTCCTGAGAAAGGAAGCGCTCTTCAAGGGGCGCAGATAGATCTGGTGATTGATAGAGCGGACAGGTGCATGAATCTGTGTGAAATGAAGTACACCGATACACCGTTCGTTATCGATAAACAGTATGGTGACAAACTTCAAAATAAGAAAAGGGTCTTTAGGGAGCAAACAGGAACCAGGAAAACCCTTTTTACAACGATGGTCACGACATACGGCGTCGAGAAAAATACTCACTACCTTTCTTCAGTTGATAATCAGCTCACCATGGATGACCTTTTTTAAAGCGCATTGACAATTATTGAGACAGGGGGTTACTTTCTCACCATATGATCTAAAAAGTGTTTGGTAATGAGGAGGGTATGTATGCGGCTTGCCTTAATGTGGTTACTTGTGATCCAGGCAGTGGTTTTTATTAACAATATCGAATTTAGGTAGTTGAGGAACCAACATGCAACGCAAGAAAGTCGATGTCGTCATCATTGGAGGAGGACCGGGAGGGTATCCGGCTGCCATTCGCCTCGCACAAAAAGGCAAGAAGGTTGTCCTTGTAGAAGCTCAAGAGGTTGGAGGCACCTGTTTAAACTGGGGATGCATCCCAACCAAGATGTTTCTCAATTCTGCCGCCATTCTTCAGGAGGCCATCCATGGAGCCGCTTTGGGGCTGCGTATCAGCGAGGCAAAGCCAGATTGGCCCCAAATCGTTGCCAAGAAAAATGAGATCGTGAAGCGGCTCCGTTCTGGAGTAGAGGGGTTACTCAAGAGCGCCGGCGTTGAGCTTGTGCGCGGCTTTGGATCGTTTTCTTCCCCGAAGGAAATTGTGGTGGATGGCAAAGACGCCTGTCTCATCGAAGCTTCCCATGTCATCATTGCCACAGGCTCCGAGGCAAAAGAGTTGAAAAACCTCCCCTTCGATGGACAGCGGATCCATTCCTCCAAGACCATCATGGATCTAGAACAGCTTCCTACCAGTATTGCGATCATCGGAGCGGGGGCTATCGGGGCAGAATTTGCCACACTCTTCTCAGCACTTGGTACAAAAGTCACCCTCATCGAAGCGCTCCCCAGAATTCTTCCGTTAGAGTGCGAAACGGTCTCCACAGCCGTTTCTCAAGTCTTCCGGCGTAACGGTATCGATATCCTCTGTGGAACGATGGTGACGGGTTCCGAAAAAACGGCACAAGGAGTTCGACTGACGCTGAACACAGGAGCTTCCATTGAAGTCACTATGGTGCTCGTCGGTGTTGGCAGAGCCCTCAATACAGACCGGATAGGCCTCGAGAAAGTGGGTGTTCGTACAGAGAAGGGGTCTATTGTGGTTGACGAGTTGATGTCGACCAATGTGAAAGGCATTTGGGCCATCGGGGACATTACGGCAAAACCAATGTTGGCCCACGTTGCAACCCACCAGGGGCTTGTAGCGGCCGCCAATATCGTGGGCGAAAAAATGGTAATGCGCTATGACGCTATCCCCTCAACCACATTTACGATACCCGAGGTTGGTTCTGTAGGCCTTTGTCTTGAAACGGCTCTCCAGCAAAAAATCCGTGCAAAGAGGGCGACATTCCCTCTCCAGGCACTTGGGAAGGCGGTTGCGATCCAGCAAACAGATGGGTTTGCGCAAATTGTCTTTGAGGAAGAGACAAAGAAGATTCTTGGGGCGCAGGTGGTTGGCGAGCATGCCTCCGACCTTATCGCTGAAATGACTCTTGCCATTACGAATGAACTGACACTGGAGTGTATCACAGAGACCATCCATTCCCACCCGACCATGGCTGAGAGCTGGGCTGAGGCCTCCCTTGTTGGAGAAGGTTTTCCAATTCACATTCCTCGAAAAAAGTCCTGAGGGTAATGTGAGGCTTCCCTCCTGGCTTAAAAAACCGCTGTACGGTGGGGCAGGCCTCACGCAGCAGGTTTTGCACGAAAAAAGGGTCCACACGGTATGCGAAGAGGCATTTTGTCCCAATAGACAGGAGTGTTTCCATAAGAGGCGGGCTACATTCTTGTTGCTCGGATCTGTCTGCACGCGCTGCTGTTCGTTTTGTGCCATTGCCCATTCAAAACAGCCTCCTCAACCAGATCCAGAGGAACCAGAACGAGTGGCAGATTCCGTACTCTCGCTTGGTCTGAAAAGTGTTGTCTTGACGATGGTGACGCGTGACGATCTGCTTGATGGAGGAGCGCAGCATCTGGTAAAGACGCTCCAGGCAGTACGGAGAAAGGTTCCAGGGATTGTGTGCGAACTGCTGACATCCGATTTTGATGGCAACTTTGCTGCCGTAGAACTCTTGCTCCATGAAAAGCCGGAAGTTTTTGGACACAATATCGAGACGGTTCACCGGCTTTCCCCTTCCATTCGGTCGCGGGCAACCTATGAACGATCTTTGGAGATGCTCGCCTCGATGAAGAGGGTCTATCCGGAGCAGGTGACAAAAACTGGGTTTATGGTCGGCCTCGGTGAGACGTCGCACGAGGTGTACCAGACATTGCGTGATGTCGCGCAGGCTGGGATAGACATCGTGACAATAGGGCAATACCTGCAGCCATCTCCAAAGAATCATCGCGTCGTTGAATGGGTTCACCCCTCAGTTTTTGAAGAGTATGAGGCTCTGGCAAGAGAACTCAACATTCGTGAGGTGGTGTCCGGCCCATTTGTGCGGTCGAGCTATACCTACACCAATTGAAGAATCGCATCAATTTTCTCTTTTGTCTTGAAAAATTATCAAAAATATTTTACGAAGTAACTAAAGGAATTATTTTCCTTATGAGTGAAACATCGGGTCTCCAGATTGTCCTGAGCCAATTCCTCTGCTTGAAAAGGGCGAAATAAAGGTTTTGTCGGATGGCTGCCGCAAAAGAACCGATAGTTTTCACGCAAGAGATTGGGAAAAGAAGTTTGTAAAGTAGAAAGTGTAGGTTTTTTTATGTCTAATGAAATGAAAGCGCTTCCTCCCGCGGGTGGTGGTCAACCGACGGGCATTGAAAAACAGAGCCAGGGACTTATCAGACGCGCGATAAATTTCTTTTTTGGAAAGAAGGTGAGTGTAGGGACAAAAACCCCTGCCTTGGGAAAAACTGATGTAGTTGGTGCTGCCATTCTTAAAGGTCAAGTGGGGCCGTCAGCTTCTCCTACTCTAGTGGGGCCCTCCGAGGATGCCCTAAAGCATGCTGAGGAAGAGAGGAGACCCCCTATTATTTCCGATCACCCCCCAACAGCCAAAAGGGCTCGAGAGGGGCTGTTCAAACGACCAGAAATTGAAGAGGCCTGTCGAACAGGGAGGTTGAGTGAGAAAACCATACCGGAGGAGCCTTTGATGCTTGCCAAGGATGCTTGTTATGCCTATCAATATGTTAAGGCCCACCCCACTGATGAAAATGCAAAGAAAGTTTTAGTAAGACTTTATGTCGAGTTGGAAGATCGGCAATTGATAAACAAGTTCGTCGTACTAGAGGGTCGCTGGTCAGCAGCCGAGGTTGAGGTGTTCAGACACCTTTATTCTGACATGCAAGGCCAGGGTGAGGAAATTGAAGCAGCGAGAGAAAAGAAAAGAGCGCTAGAATTTCGTACGAAAGTACTAGGGCAATCCTACTTGTATGTCAAATCTAAGATTGAGGAAATTGACAAAAGCATTGCAGATTTGGAAAAAGAATCCACTCGCAAGGAGAGCATAATTAGCGAGTTACG
Organism: bacterium; assembly: GCA_021811115.1. GTDB lineage: Bacteria > Chlamydiota > Chlamydiia > Chlamydiales > FEN-1388 > JAJZPP01. Next base: position 4,254 of record JAJZPP010000077.1, read on the forward strand.
TCAGATACGGACACAACTTGTAGCATATACGAATGCGGTTGAAGAAAAGATCCCTGAGGAAAAAAGTAGGAAAGCTACAGACAAAGATGCTATGGAGCCTTTTCGGCAAGCAACCAATCTTGGAGGAGAATCGGGTGCAGATGGAGTAGGGTTATTGAAAGTACTTGATAACAGCATGAAAGAGATCATCGAATCTGTTAAAAGGCTTCATCCTCTGATAAAAAAGGAAGTAACAGATAAAAAACAACAATCAGCACTTTTGAATGTCAGTTTGATGATTCCTCTCGGTCTCGGTTTGATAGAGTCTGAGGCACTATTGAAGCATCCAGAGAAATTCCCTAATGCTCATGAGGCTCGAAGCATTGCTCAATCAACCAAGGATAAGGTAGGAGATTTTGATAAGCTAGCGCATGACTTAGGGTGGAAGTGATAG
>JAJZPP010000078.1 GCA_021811115.1 bacterium
CTACTATGGATGACGAACGTCCTGAAAAGTCGCATGAGCAAGGTGTCGACGGTGGTTCGCCTAGCGTGCTGCACCAGGCAAAACAGCATCGACAATTCGCCCATAGCATCAAACTCCTCCTAGCATTGGGAGTGGCTCTCGGCATACTGGTCGCGTACCTTCTGATACGGCATCAGGAACGAAAGAACCATACCATCACGCTCTACGGCAACGTGGATGTTCGCCAGGTCGACTTAGGGTTTCGCGTCTTTGGAAGAGTTGTGAAGCTCTTTTATGAGGAAGGGGACTGGGTCATGCCCGGAACACTCGTGGCTCAGATGGAGAAAAAACCGTACACCGATCAGGTGAAGGAACAAAAGGCATCAATCGCCTCTATCGAAGCTTCATTGAAAAATGAAGAAATCATGCTGAAGCGTCGCCTCGAGCTCATCGACTCCAAAAGCGTCTCACAAGAGGATTTGGATACGGTGTATGCCAACTACGAGGTGTTGCAAGCCAATTTAGAGCAGGCAAAGGCGGCTCTCGCTATTGCTCAGAAGAATGTTGTGGATACTGAAATCTATGCCCCAACAGAAGGGACTATTCTGACTCGGATTCGAGAACCAGGTTCGGTCGTTCAACCAGGAGAGCCTGTTTACACTCTCTCCATTGCCTCCCCAGTGTGGATTCGGGCATTTGTGAGCGAGCCAGAACTGGGGCTTGTGTATCCAGGTATGCCAGCAGAAATTTACACCGATACTCCAGGCGCAAAGGTGTATACGGGCAGCGTGGGATTCATCTCACCGGTCTCAGAGTTTACTCCAAAAACGGTTGAAACGACCCAGTTGCGCACAGACCTTGTCTACCGGATTCGGGTCTATGCGGAAAACCCCGATCTTGGGTTGCGTCAGGGGATGCCTGTTACTGTAAAGCTCCGCACGGATACCAACAATGCCGGATGAGTCATTGGTCGTTATCGAAAACCTCTCCAAATCATTCCCAGTGGGTTTTGCGCCAGCTATCAATAACATCTCCCTCCAGATTCCTAAAAAGGGGATTGTCGGGCTTGTCGGGCCTGACGGCGCAGGGAAAACCACACTCATTCGATTGATGGCGAGTCTTCTGCTTCCATCTTCTGGAACCGTCTCCATCGATGGCCACGATACGGTGACGGACGCCTCTGCCATCTCGTTGCTCATTGGCTACATGCCCCAAAAATTTGGGCTGTATGAAGACCTCACCGTGATGCAAAATTTGGTCCTCTACGCCGATCTGCAGGGGGTCATGGGAGAAGACCGAACAACCAGGTTTGCCAAACTTCTCGCCTTCACGAATTTGGAGCGGTTTACGGATAGGAAGGCAAAAGCGTTATCAGGGGGCATGAAACAAAAGCTCGGCCTTGCGTGTGCGCTCTTGAGGAAGCCTCCTCTCCTGTTGCTGGACGAACCGAGTGTTGGTGTCGATCCCATCTCGCGCAGGGAGCTCTGGAAGATGGTAGAAGGGCTTGTGGCTGAGGGCATCACCATTGTATGGAGTACTTCATACCTTGATGAGGCGGCCGCTTGCAATAGAGTGATTTTGCTTGATAAGGGGTCTGTGCTGTATTACGGCCCACCAGCTGAACTGACACAGCGGGTCGAAGGACGTGTGTACCGCTTAAGCGGTTTTGCAAGTAGTAAACGAAAAGTCATGGCTGAGGCGTTGGATCATGAGAATGTGATCGATGGGGTCATTCAAGGAAGCGACGTGAGGATTGTGCTGCGGAAAGCAACAGATCAGGTCTCTAGCCTCGTGGATGAGCCGAATATTCGTGTGACTCCCACAGCTCCTCGTTTTGAAGATGCCTTTATGGATTTACTTGGAGGCGGCCCGGGTGGAAAATCGGCTTTGGCTGAAGCGATGAAACCATTTGAAGGGGGACTGGAGACTGTTGTGGATGCCAAGGGCCTGACGAAAAAGTTTGGTTCCTTTACAGCCGCCAACAACATCACCTTTTCCGTAAAGCGTGGGGAAATTTTTGGTCTCTTAGGGCCCAATGGAGCAGGCAAGTCGACCACCTTTAAAATGATGTGTGGGCTCTTGCGCCCAACAGCTGGCAGGGCGCTCGTCAATGGAGTGGATTTGCGGGTGGCACCAAGTGAGGGAAGAACCCAGCTTGGTTACATGTCTCAGAAGTTTTCACTCTATAGCATCTTGAGCGTGTTGCAAAACCTGGAGTTCTTCTCTGGTATTTACAATCTTCATGGGGAACATAGAACTAGGGTTATTAACCTCATGGTTGATATTTTTGGTTTCAAAGAATTTCTTGACGAAACAGTCGGTGATCTTCCCCTCGGCTTCAAACAGCGGTTGGCGTTGTCCTGTTCTGTCATGCATGTCCCTCACGTTCTGTTCTTGGATGAGCCGACATCAGGGGTCGATCCGATCACGCGCAGAGAGTTTTGGAACCACATCAATGGCATGGTCGAGAAAGGAGGGACCGTTGTTGTCACGACTCACTTCATGGATGAGGCTGAGTACTGTGATCGGATTGGGCTTGTGTACCAAAGCAACCTCATTAAGGTAGGTACTCCAGACGAGTTGAAGGCAAGCTGTGCGACGAAAGAAAACCCGGCTCCTACGCTCGAGGATGCCTTTATTGCGTTGATAGAGCAGTATGAACCAAACTGAACACGTCTCGTTACGAGCCAGCCTGCGCCGCATCAAGGCGTTGGTCATTAAAGAGTCATACCAGATCGTCTACGATCCGAGCAGTATTCTGATCGGCGTGGTGCTGCCTATCATCCTGCTCTTCTTGTATGGGTTTGGTGTATCGCTCGATTTGAATACGGTGAATATCGGCCTTGTACTGGAAGACACCAGCCCTGATGCTCGAGGGTTTGCCCAATCACTGACCGATTCCAAATACTTTGCCGTCACGGTCGCAGGCGACCGACGGGAGCTTCTCTACCCACTCCTGCAGGGGAAGATTCGGGGGTTTGTGGTGGTCCCGACCTATTTCAGCAATTTCCGCAACTTTCCGACAGACAAGCAAGCCCCCATTCAGGTCATCACCGATGGCGGGGAGCCAAACACAGCCACCTTTGTGCAAAACTATGTGGCCCAGACCTGGCTCAAATGGCTGCAGCAAGAGAAAATCTACGACAGGATTCCTGGACTTCCTCTGATTGGTGTGCAGCCACGGTTTTGGTTCAACGAAGCATTGGAGAGCCGAAACTTCTTAATTCCAGGATCGCTCGCCATCATCATGACGCTCATTGGAACCACATTAACCGCTCTGGTTATTGCCAGAGAATGGGAACGGGGGACCATGGAGGCTCTCATGGCCACTCCTGTTCATATCCGGGAAATCTTGATCGCCAAGCTTATCGCCTACTTCTGCATGGCGATGGTCTCGATGATGTTCTGTGTGGTTGGGACCGTGCTATTTTACGGCATTCCCTTTAGAGGCTCATTTTTGGTCCTCGGTATCGTGACAGCCGCCTTTCTCCTACCAGCTCTTGGAACAGGCCTTCTCATCTCAACAGCGACGAAAAATCAGCTTGCCGCTTCTCAAGCAGCTCAGGTGGCCGGATTCCTCCCCGCCTACATTCTCTCTGGGTTCATTTTTGAGATCGGGAGCATGCCCAAAATTATTCAGATGGTCACCTACATTGTGCCAGCCAGGTACTTTGTCCGCTCCTTGTTGAGCATCTTTTTGGTCGGTAATGTGTGGAGTCTTTTGATTCAGGACACGCTGATTATGGTTGGGGTTGGATTGCTCATCTTCGCAGCGACCTCTCGTCTCATTGTCAAGAGGTTGGATTGAGTTATGTGGCACCGGATTGTAGCGCTCATTATTAAAGAGCTCATCGTTGTCTGGAGAGATAAGAGGAGCCGGCTTGTGCTGGTTGTCCCTCCTCTCATCCAGCTGTTCATCTTTTCGTTTGCGGCCACACTGGATGTGAAGAATGTGCCCATTGGAATTTTGAACCTGGATAATGGCGAGAGGGGCATTGAGCTTGTCCAGCGGTTTCAGGGCTCCCCCTTCTTTTCAAAAATTGTCTTTTTAAAGGGGGTCGAACAGATAGCGCCCTTCATTAACACCATGGAGGGGATTATGGTGGTGATGATTGACCAGCAGTTCTCTCGCAATCTAGATGCCAGAAAGCCGGCCGATATCATGCTCATTCTTGACGGGAGACGGTCCAACTCGGCTCAGATCGTTGCTGGGTATACCTCCAGCATCGTCAACCAGTACAATGATGATTTTGCTCGATATGCCAACATCGTTCAGCAAAATTCTATTCTTGTGCCTCGCAACTGGTTTAACCCAAACTTGCTCTACTACTGGTTCAATGTTCCTTCGCTCAGCGGTATTTTGACCATGCTCGTTGGACTGATCCTCACCTCGCTGTCAGTAGCTCGAGAGAAGGAGATCGGAACCTTTGATCAATTGCTTGTCTCACCTCTTTCTCCCTTTGAGATTTTGGTGGGGAAGACTATTCCTCCCATTATCATTGGTGTGATCGAAGCCTCGGTCATTCTTGCCGTTGGTACTATGATCCTTCAGGTGCCATTTAGAGGCTCCATTCCACTTTTTTATGTGAGCGCCTTCGTCTTCGTCGCTTCTATCGTCGGTGTCGGATTGTTTATCTCTTCTATCGCTCAAACCCAGCAGCAGGCGGTTCTCGGTTCTTTTGTCTTCATGTCGAC
>JAJZPP010000079.1 GCA_021811115.1 bacterium
CATTTTTTTAATATTTGCTTGGCCGATGATGCTAGCCTTTATCAATTCTTCTAAATAAGTGGACTTATTTTTAGACATGGCAAGAACGCAGTTCTGGTGAGAAGCTTCCCATGAACCAAAAATTTGCATGTATATCAATTCTTTGATACATAGAACATAAGGGACCTTAAAAAACACTAACCCAAGAGAGAAAATCGTGGACGATTTTTTGAAAACCGCACAGCCAGATGGGGATCCATCCGATCCATGGAGAGTCTTTCGTATCATTGCGGAATTGGTCAGAGGGTTCGACACTTTTTCAGGAGAAGGGCCCTTTATCTCCATCTTTGGATCGGCTCGCAGTAAAAAGAATAGCCCCTACTACCACCTTGCCTACGAGATTGCCTCAAAGATTGCTAAGAAGGGGTTTTCCATCATCACAGGTGCTGGACTTGGCACCATGGAGGCGGCCAACAAGGCGGCCCAAGACAACAAGAGAAGGTCAGCCGGACTCATTCCTGACATCCCTGACGATGTCACCAACGAGTATATTGATCCCCGATTCAAACTGCATTTTCGACACTTTTTTGTGCGCAAGGTGATGTTTGTCAGGTATGCCTCTGGGTTTGTCTTCCTCCCGGGTGGGTATGGAACGCTCGATGAGCTCTTTGAAGTGCTCACGCTCATCCAAACGAAAAAAATTCAGCCAGTCCCTGTGTTTCTTGTGGGGACAGAGTACTGGAAACCCCTCTCAAATTGGATCCTGAGCAAGATGCTCGAAGAGGAGCACATTTCCAAAGCGGAAGCCTCGGTTTTTACGCTCACTGATGATCCTGATTATGTCGCTAACACCCTCTCTGAAGAGTATCTGGCTAAGCTCAAGACCACACAAGTCCAGTTTTAACTGGACTTGTGTCCTTTTTTCTGGCCCGTCTTCTGAGAGAGCATTTGCCATAACGAGAGATTTTTGCTTGATCTATGCACGCATATGATCAGCGCAAAAATCTCTCGTTCTGACAAATGCCTCTCTAGAAGCCGAGCCAGAAAAAAGGACACAAGTCCAGTTCTAAACATGGGGGTTAACCTTTTTCTTGACCCTGAAAACCCCTCTGAGATACAATATAAGAGGGAGAAGAGGGGATAACTTATGGCAGAAAAGACTGAAAAAGCCTCACCGAAAAAGCTCCGTGATGCCAAAAAGAAAGGGCAAGTCGCCAAATCGCAAGACCTTCCTGCTGCCGCTACGTTTATTGTCTCTATCGCCGCTACCATGTACATTCTCCCATCGCTCTACCACGAAATGGGGCGAATGATGATCGATACGTTTTCCTTGGTCACTCATCCTAACCTTCTGGAAGTGATCGGCTCTGTTTTTTACCGCGCCATTTACCTGATCTTTGTGCTCTCCGTGCCTATCGTTCTTGTCGTCTGCGCTATCGGTATGCTTGTGACTTTTATTTCGGTGGGGCCTGTTTTTGCTCCGGACGTCTTCAAATTTGATATCAAAAAATTTAACCCTGTTGAAAACTTAAAGGCAAAATTTAAGCTTAAAACGCTAGTTGAATTGCTCAAATCTATTGTAAAAATTGCCATTGCCGGCTACCTCGTCTACCTGGTCGTAAAAGAGAGTATTCCAGTCTTGCTCCAGTGTACGAGCCTCCCCATTGAAGGATCATTGAAGGTTTTTAGCTACTTCCTTTGGGAAGTGGTCAAACAGGTGGGACTCCTCTTTTTAGGCATCGCCATTTTTGACTTCATGTACCAGAAACACACCTTCGGCAAAGAGATGATGATGGAGAAGTTTGAGGTCAAACAGGAGTACAAGGAGACTGAAGGAAACCCTGAAATCAAGGGGCGTCGTCGTGAGATCGCTCGTGAAATCGCCTACTCTGAGGGACCCGCGGCTGGCGCCTCTCGAGCTGCCGCCATTGTGACCAACCCGGCCCAGCTCGCCATTGCCCTTGGTTATGAACGACAGCTCGATCCATGCCCATTTGTTCTGGCTATGGGTCAAGGAAGGCTAGCGGAACAAATCATTAAAATCGGCGACAAGAACAAGATTCCTGTCATCCGGAATATCCCCCTGGCTCATATGCTGTGGGAAAAAGCCAAGCTGTATGAGTATATTCCCGAAGAATCGTTTGAGCTTGTCGCCGAAATTATCAGGTGGCTGGCCGAACTCGAGCACGAAGAGCGTGTCAAAGAACTTCGTCTTTAAGGCGTCGCAAGAAGAATGTTGGATAGGACACTCTATATAAATTTTTTCTTTATTAAAAAAACTCATTGCTCGACTTCGTGAGTAGTTGCACAATAGCCAACTATTTGCTATGGTGGCAATTAAGGAGTATCTAATTGAGTCAACCCTAGCGCGTAAACGAGCAAAAAGGTCGATTTTTTGCCAGCGATCGATTATAAAAATTTTACTTTAATGCAGGTCCATGCGGAAACTGAAAGAAGTTTTAGACGGCATCACCGCCCGTTTAGGAGGTGACCGTTCCCTAGAAAACGTGTCGCGAAGCAGCGATATCGCGCTCGCACTCTTATTGGTATTGATTATCGGCATGTTAATTTTGCCGATTCCGCCAACCATGATCGACTTCCTCTTGGCCACCAACATGGCGGTCGCCGTCGCCCTGCTGATGGTCGCTCTCTACATTCCCGGGGCCACCCACCTCTCTATCTTCCCCTCTCTCCTCCTCATCACGACCCTCTTTCGCCTCGGTCTTAACATCACCACAACGCGCCAAATTCTACTCCACGCCTATGCTGGCGAGATCATCATGGCGTTCGGAAACTTCGTCGTCGGAGGGAACTTTGTCGTCGGAGGCATCCTGTTCCTTATTATCACGCTCGTCCAGTTCATCGTCATCACAAAGGGTTCTGAACGGGTTGCCGAGGTAGCCGCACGCTTTACCTTGGATGCTATGCCTGGCAAACAGATGTCAATCGACGCTGATATGAGGGCCGGATTAATCGATGCCAACCAGGCTCGAGAACGTCGCCTTGCCTTGCAGAAGGAGAGCCAGCTGTATGGTGCCATGGATGGTGCCATGAAGTTTGTCAAAGGTGATGCGATCGCCGGCATTATTATCATCACGATCAACATCATCGGAGGCCTTATTATCGGCGTCGTCATGATGAACATGACCGCAGCCGACTCTGCCAAAACGTTCGCCCTTCTCTCCATCGGAGACGGTCTTGTCACTCAAATTCCCGCCCTCCTCATCTCGATCACCTCCGGTATTGTCACCACCCGCGTCACTAGCGAAGGGAAGGACTCCAACCTAGGTCGAGAGATCTCTATGCAGATGCTCCGGCAACCCAAGGCGCTCCTCATCTCCTCAGGGATCGTCCTCAGCATGGGGCTCATCCCCGGCTTCCCCATCGCCCCATTCTCCCTCATTGCTGCAGGGCTAGGAATCTTAAGCTACTCTCTTCTCAATACCGAACAGCGAGAACCAGAAGCCCCATCTGGAGGAAGACCCGGCGCAGGGGCGGCAGCGACCATTGAATCGGCAGCCACTGAGGCACCAGTCAAGGGGCATAAAATCATCTCAGGCGGCGGTGTCGACTCGTACGCTTTAACTCTTCCTGTCATTTTGGAGGTTGGCAAAACCTTAAGTATTGAAATCCAAAAGAGCGGCAAAACCCAAGGGTTTATCGAACAGATGATTCCAAAGATGAGGCAGGCGCTCTATGCCGACCTTGGGATCCGCTTCCCAGGCGTTCACGTCAGGACCGATTCCCCTAACTTGGCACAAGATGAGTACCTGATCTACTTAAACGAGGTGCCTGTCGTCCGTGGCAAAATCATCGAAAACCACTACCTCACCAACGAAACCGAAGAGAACCTCAAACGGTACAACCTCCCCTTTGTCAGTTACAAAAACTCGCTTGGACTCCCCTCTCTCTGGGTAGACATGAAATCAAAAGAAATTCTTGACAAAGCTGGCATTAAGTACTGGAACCCACTCGAAGTCATGGTCCTCCACCTCTCCTACTTCTTCCGCCACTATGCCAACGAGTTTTTGGGCATCCAGGAGATGAAATCGATCCTGGAGTTCATGGAAAAGTCGTTCCCCGACCTTGTCAGGGAGGTGACCCGCCTGATTCCGCTCCAAAAACTGACTGATATTTTCAAACGGCTTAGTCAAGAGCAAATTTCAGTAAAAGACCTTCGGACCATCCTGGAGGCGCTCAGCGAGTGGGCACAAACAGAAAAAGACCCTGTTCTTCTGACCGAGTACGTACGCTCCTCCCTCAAGCGGTACATCAGTTACAGATACTCTCAAGGGCAATCGGTCCTCTCTGTCTACGTGCTCGACCCTGAGATTGAAGACCTGGTTCGTGGTGCGATTAAGCAGACATCGGCCGGCTCATACCTGGCTCTCGACCCTGATTCTGTTCAGCTGATCCTCCAAGCGGTTCGCAACACCGTATCGGCGCCGCCTCCTGGAGGGCAGCAGCCGGTCTTGCTCACGGCGATTGACGTTCGACGGTTCGTACGCAAGCTTATCGAGCTAGAGTTTCCAGACATATCGGTCGTTTCGTACCAAGAGATTGTTCCTGAGATTCGTATCCAACCGTTGGGTCGTATCCAGATGACATGAGGCTAAACTTTTATGGGATTAGGAACCAGTGGGTTGCCCGGCGGTGCTCCAGGGGCAGCTGAGATCGCGGC
>JAJZPP010000080.1 GCA_021811115.1 bacterium
ACGTATTACCAACGTCAAATCACGATATGCTGAAGGAACCCTCCTCTCTATTCTCAAACCATCTCCAGACCGGGTTTCACCGCGGTGCCCCCATTACGGATCGTGCGGAGGCTGCCAGTTACAACACGCAGCGCCCTCCTGTCACGCTCTCCTCAAAAAGGGATTCCTCGAAGAGGCTCTCTATCATCTTCCCCACCCTCCAATCGATGTCGTGCCTTCAAACCATGTGTGGGCATGGCGGCGTAAAATTACACTCCATGTAAAAGGGGGAAAACTTGGGCTTATTGGCAATGACAATACCTCCCTCATTCCTATCACCGCCTGCCCCATTTTCTTCCGCCCAGAAGAAGAGAACACCATCATCGCGCTCACAATAGTGGCTCGAACGCTTGCCGATCAATCAGACATCTGTTGCTTTCGTCTCCCAAACGACGCTCTTGCGATAATGGTAAAAAGCCCCCGTCAGATCCCACGAACTCTCCTCAAGCAGCTGACAGCCGTGCCATCCATGGAGGCGTTTTCTATTCACTGCCCTTCCTGGAACTATTCTGAGGGGTTACACGACTTTTCTTTCGAAGCGTTGGGATCACGCTGGTATTTCTCCATCGATGCGTTTGTACAAAACCATCTTTCTCAGAGCGAACAGGTGTGGAAGACGGTGATCGACAGAGTGGGGAGCGGGAAATTGAAGATTTTAGACCTGTACTCCGGCATCGGAGTGACCGCCATCTCACTGGCGCGACAAGGCCACTCAGTAACCGCTGTAGAATACTCCAAAAAGGCGGTTTTGGCAGCCAAGAAATCGGCGTCCAACACCCCTCTCACTTTACTGTGGAGTAAAGTTGAAACGGCGATTCCAAAGTTATGCTGTGATTATGATTGGTGGATTGTCAACCCGCCTCGATCAGGGCTTTCAGAGCAGGCGCTCCGCTTCCTTCTCGACAAGAGGCCACAGAACGTTCTCTACGTCTCCTGTTCCCCAGCGACGCTGGCTCGAGATTGTCGAGCATTGGTCCAGGCCAAATGGAACATCGTCTGGGGAAAAGCGTTTGATCTCTTTCCCCAAACGACCCATTTTGAAACGGTACTGCAGTTAGCGTTATGACGCTTTGCGCTTTTTTACGCCAAGATGTGAGTCTTTATAAGACTGGACATCGTTTTCATGAATCACCCACGCGGCACCTTTGCGAGTAGCTTTCAAGTAGCCACTTCGAGCAGCGTAGTAGATTTTCTGCGCTGGGACACCCAGAAGCTTCGCTACCTGATTGACGGAGTAATACCCTTTTGAATTATCAAAAAGGAGCTCTCCGTCGAACATCGAGCGCGTTCTGGAATACTTTAAGCGCTTATACTCACGCAGATCAGCAAGATCAATCATCCATCGACGAGTGTCTTTTCTGGCGCGGAGTTTGTTCGACTTGATCGCGACATAAATCGCCTGTCGCGTCACGTTGTGGATCCTTGCCGCTTCTGTGATAGAGACAAGTCCATTGGTATCATTATCTGTGGTTTGCTTTTCCATCTTTTCACCCAAATTATCGTGCCCCACCCACCTTGTGGAGAGGATAGGGCACATTGCTTCAAAAATACACCAAGCATTATCAGCAAAAAAAGAATTTGTATCAAGAGCCTTTTTGCAAAATTTTGCGAAGATATCGATTGAACATTTATTCCAAACAAGGTAAACTGTTGGCTTAGGGTTTAGACGGTTTTCATTCATGTTTGTTCCGTCGCTTCACTTCTGTTGCCTCGCCAGGACTGGGATGTGCAGTTTTGCTTCTGCCATTTCTAAATTAAAGCTTTTGTTCCAATTCCTCTTTTTTCCAATTAAGGTGGTTCATGAGTTCAGATGCAGAGTTTAGCAAGTGGCGCGCCTTTTTTTGGCCGGTCCACCACCACGAGCTGAAAAAACTCGTGCCCATGCTCCTCATCTTCTTCTTCCTTTTCTTCGATTACAACGTCCTCAGATGCATGAAAGAAACCCTCGTCATCACAGCCAAAGGCTCTGGCACCGAGGTCATCCCATTCATCAAAGTGTGGGTCATGTTCCCATCCTCCGTCCTCCTCACCTGGGTCTTCATCCGGCTGTGCAACCGGTTTGACCGAGAAAAGGTCTTCTACATTATGCTGAGCCTCTTCCTCGGATTTTTCAGCCTCTTCGCCTTTGTCCTCTACCCCATGGGAGATCAGGTTCACCTCCACAATCTAGCCAATAATCTTGCCACTGTTCTGCCTGAAGGGTGCAAGGGGCTTGTCTCGATGATTCGGTACTGGAGTTTCACCATCTTCTACGCCATGGCAGAGCTGTGGGGCAATATTATCCTCTTCGTCCTCGTCTGGGGATTTGCCAACCAAATGACCAAACTCGAAGAGGCCAAACGGTTCTACGGTCTCTTTGGTGTCGGCATTAACTTCTCGGGAATCGCCGCAGGACAGCTCTCCATCATTGCCGCCCGTCTCTCGGAAGGCGCCTCGAGCCAGGTGGACCCAAACTCGTGGGGACAGGCGCTCGGCTACCTCATCACCATGACGGTGGGCGCTGCGCTGATCGCTCTGGCACTCTTTGCCTGGCTCAACAAAACGCTCAAAAACCACCCAGAGTTGACTGCCGATTCCGTCTCCTCCACTAAAAAAGCAAAAGTCAAGCTCTCCATGCGCGAAAATATTCGGTACCTGCTCTCCTCGCGCTACATGCTCTACTTAGTAGCTATCGTGATCTCCTACAACATCATCATCAACTTGACCGAGATTCTCTGGAAACACGAGGCAAAAGAGCTCTACCCCAACCCAACCGCCTATAATATCTTCATGAGCAAAGTGACCATGTGGACAGGCATCCTAGCGACCCTCGGCTCGCTCCTCGTCTCGGGGAACTGCCTCCGTCTGTTCGGATGGACCGCTACAGCCATGATTACTCCCGCCATCCTCCTCATCACAAGTATCGGATTCTTCAGCTTCTTCTTCCTCAAAGGCTCCCCAGAAATCACCGCCTCTCTGGCAGGGGTGTCGCCCCTGATGCTGGTTGTCTTCTTCGGGACAGTGCAGAACTGCTGCTCTCGAGCCGCCAAGTATACCGTCTTTGATGCCACAAAAGAGATGGTCTTCATTCCTCTGACCCAAGCCGAGAAAATCAAGGGAAAGGCGGCTGTCGATGGGATCTGTAACCGCATGGGCAAATCGGGCGGCTCCGTTATCTTCCAGTTCCTCCTCATTATGTTCTCCAGCATTACTGCGAGCGCTCCTTACGTCGCTGTCATCCTCTTCTCCATCATTGCCATCTGGATCGTCGCGATACGCAATCTGGGAGTCCAGTTTGCCCAACGAACCCAACCCATGACACATCCAGAGGAAGTCGCTGAGGTGGCCGTCTCCGCTACATAACTTCCAAAAATAAAGTATTTACTTGAATAATTTGGTTCTTGCATGGTATCCTATTTCCTTTATAAGGAGCCGTAACACATGGTAGCCCAAGAGACCAGGCCGTTTGGTCCCATCAGATCGTATCTTTGGCCAATACACGGGCATGAAATCAAAAAACTCGCGCCCATGCTCGTCATTCTCTCCTTTGTAGCCCTCAACACATCCGTCCTGCGTAACTTAAAAGAGGCCCTCGTCATCACAGCCCAAGGCTCTGGCGCTGAGATCATCCCCTTCTTAAAGTTGTGGGGCATCCTCCCAGCCGCCATCCTCGCCACCATGCTCTTCTCCTACCTGATCAACCGGTTCTCACGCGCCACCGTCTTCCAACTGATCATCCTCTCCTTCTGCGCCTATTTTGTCTGCTTCGCCCTCTTCATCTACCCCAACAAGGAGCTGCTCCACCCCAACGCATCGGCCGATTGGCTCCAGAGTGCACTGCCGATCGGTTGTAAGGGGCTGATCGCCATGTATCGGAACTGGACGCTCACCTGTTTCTACATCATTGCCGAACTGTGGAGCACCGTCGTCCTCCAAGTGCTTGTCTGGGGGTTTGCCAACGAGATCACCAAACTATCTGAGGCATCTCGGTTCTACAGCGTCATGGTTATCTCTTCAAACATTGCCACGATCGTAGCCGGACAGATCGCCGTCGCCTTCTCTGTTCCCGATTTCGATTCGGGGTTTGGGCTTGGCAATACGGCGTGGGAACAGACCCTGACAAAGCAGCTCTTCCTCATCGTCGGCTTAGCATTGGTCGCTCTGATCGCCTTCCGCTGGATGAATGCCTCTGTCCTCTCCAACCCTCTCTACACCACCGATCAGCACAAGAATCCAGAAAAGCAGAAAAAACTCTCCCTCAAAGAGAGCTTGACGTACCTTGCTTCATCAAAATACCTCCTGTGCATCGCTGGCATAGTAGTCTCGTACAACTTTGTGATTAATCTAGTTGAGGTCATATGGAAAGACCGATTGAAAGAACTGTATCCTGCGACCCTTGATTACAACATCTACATCAATAACCTCACCAGCCTGGTGGGCATTATTTCTGCGCCCGTCTCGGTAGTGCTTGCCGGCATTATCGGCCGAATCGGATGGACAAAAACCGCCTTGATCACCCCCATTCTCATCATGCTCACTACCGCAGCCTTCTTCGGATGCCTCTTGGGAGGGGATGCCATCGCCCCCTTCGTCTCTGTTACGCTCGGTACGACACCGTTGGCTCTGGCGATCCTCGTC
>JAJZPP010000081.1 GCA_021811115.1 bacterium
GGGTATGGTGACAGGGGCTACCGGATTCTTCTGCTGCACACTCTGAATGTATTGGGTGATTCTAATCTCGTCGTCCTCGCCACTGTGAATCTCAATCCGCTCGAGCGTATGGGCCCACTCTTTTTGAAGAACAGAAATCAACGATTCTGTGGCAAACTGCTGCACCTGTTCACTACAAGCAAGACAGACTCCAAGCATACGACTGGTCTCTGGAGCTAATTCAGAAAGGCGTTGGAGAAGAAGGGGCTGAAGAACCTCTTGTGAGTCAGCATGGAGTTTCTCTTTGAGCCAGGCCTCCGCTTGTTTCACCTGCCCCGCTTCATACACCACAATGGTGCTGAGCCGCTTCATGAGCCCTTCCACAATCCCATCGAGGGCGGGGCGAATAAAAGCGCATCGGGCTAACCAGGCCGACGTACATTCAAAGACTAGGGGGAAGTCATCGTCGATCTTCGTAATCCCTTCCAACAGAGGAAGATACACCTCAATTTTCCGGAGAAGCCCACGATTTGAGACCGTTAACCAGACTAAAAACGCAGCACGATTCTGTGGCTGCTTTCCAGTCAGCTCGATGCGATACTGGATCCGAATAAGTCCGTGTTCGAGGGGGCTGATGTTCAGCTCTTTAACAGATGGGGTCCAGCTTTCTCCGCCAGCCCATTCAGAACGGGTAAGGTACCCTTGCAACAGCAGGCAGAGCTGGTCAGTAAATTGCTTAGTAATAAATATTTGAAGACGATCTAAAAAGTTCTGTAGATCTTTTTCTACAAAAGAAGAAGGGAGGAACCGATCTCGCTCCTTACGAATGAGAGCCGCCAACGATGTATGCGCCTCTCTAGGCACAGTAAGTTGGTCAACCACAAGCGTCACATGGAGAAATTGCTCTGGATCATCCATCAATCGACCTTCTAAAGGAATCGATCCATAGAGATGAAGAATCTGTGTCGTGAGGAGGTGGACCTCAAGCAGGCTGACGAGCTCTGGAATTGCCTGAGGGTCTGTTGTCATCGCCTCAAAGAGGCGCTCGGCAGGCTCTGAGGTGGACGCCACACCAGTATAGATATGGGAGAGGAGGGCTGTGATGATCGTCGATGGGGGGAGCGGTTTTGCCGAATGGCGCCACGAGGTGAGCTTGGAGGTGAGTCTAGAAAACCATCCTCTGGGATCTGGTGAATACAGGATAAACGCCTGGTCTGTTTGTCTCTCAACAGCCGAGATCCCAATCTGCTGAGTGTTCAGCTCGTCAAAGGAAAGAAATTTTCCCTGATCGAAAAGTGTTTCTTTAAGTATCTGCGAAAGCTGCGTAGCAAACGAAGGAGCCGGAACACCACTCATACTTTACCCATTTCAGTTGGAGAATCGTCTTTACATCCAAGCGAACGCTCTCGGGATAAAGGCGTCGAGAAAGGCCCAGTATCGCGAATACAGGAACCTTTCTCGTCGCCTTTATCGCGAGGCGTTGGCTCGTTGTAAAGACGATTCTCCAACTGAAATGGGTATACCAATTGACGAAGCGAGGCGACGAGTTTCTCAAACGCTTTACGACGATGCGAGATCCGTTTTTGGACGTCTGGAGAGAGCTGTGCCATGGTTTTCCCATACTCATGCTTGATGAAAATGGAGGCAAAATCGAAGGTGGCCGGTCCCCTCTCTGCTGGAGCAATCACCCCCTCCATCCGTGCTGAAACCGTTTTGATGAGCCCAGATTCGGGCGTCGCAAAGGCGATGGCACATTCTAAAAAAGCCTCTCTTCCCGCCTCATCAAAAGCGCTCATGTCATTGAGGAGCCGTTTTGTATCGGGAAGCATCTTCCCAGCAGGCTGTTGCTTTTTGCGCCGCAGGCTTTCTGCGCACCCACCAAGCGCCAAGACAACCAACCCAGAATCATCGGCAACGCACGGCTTTTGGAGGAGCCTGGCAGCGTGGACAGCCTTCTGGGATGCATTCTGCTCGAAGGATTCCCCCTCAGGATTGAGGGGTTCAAAATTGGGGAAATCGATTAATGATCTGATGGTAAGAGACGGAAGCAACTCTTGGGCAACAGTCCTGAGTTCTCGTATCTTAAACGGGTTTGATGATGCGATTATCAGCTCCATACGCCTCGATCTTCTGGATGACTGCGGGTACTCCTCGAAATTCAACCCTATTTCCCTCTTTTTTACCAAGAAGATCTTGGGCCATTTTCGACTGGATAGAGATGATGTTGACGTCAGGATTGGTATCCCAGGGGCCTAAAATGGTAAATCGCTCAGTCTTCCCACCCTCCAAACGGAGGGTCACACAGGTCCCAATACCCACGCAATCGGTTGAAATATCATCTGGAGAGATGATTCTGGCGTTGTTAAATTGGTCGGAGAGGCGCTTGAGCTCATTTTGGAGCCTGGCTCGTCGCTCCAGGGCACACTTATACTCGGCATTCTCTCGAAGATCTCCATGGGCGCGAGCCGCCTCAATCTCACGGGCATTATCTACCACTTCCACAGTTCCAATGTGGCGGATTCGCTCCTGGGCCTTCTGATACCCTTCTTCCGTCGTCCAGATGATCGAAGGCTCATACTTCTCTTCTGGAGTACTCCTCCCGTGGACTACTTCTACGAGCGATTGCAAAATCTTCAAGTCGTGGCTACTAAATGAGGTGCATTTGGAGGCGAGGAGCAAAAACTCTTTAGCAAAGGGCAAATCGGTATCCTTCAAGAGGTCACGAACAATCTGAAATCGGCCCCCAGTAATGGTGTGGTACATTCGCTTGACGAGCTCCTTGGAATCCCGCCGTTGCTCCAACGTATTCATCAGGATGAGGAAATTCTCAAAAAATCGCTCCTTATCCACCTGTCCCGTCAAGACGGGGGCATCCCCTTCTGTTACTTTTGAAAAGTACCACAGGAAGGCGTCAGGATGCACAGCAGCGTGGTCGAGCAGGTACTGAATTCGCTTTTGAAGGGCAGATTTGTGCTCCGGCTCACACAGTTCCTTCAGGACAAAATCCTTAACTTGTCCAGGCTCAGCTGTGGGCAATACCTCGAGGAAAAGTTCAGCCCAATCTGAGCGAATCTGCTGAACAGCCTGTAATAAGCGCTTACGCATCGCAATGATATCTATCTCTGAGATGGTATCCTGAAGGTTTTTTATCCCCTTAACAGCCTCTACAATGCGCTCTGCGTATTCATTCTTCTCTAAAATCTGCTCAGCAAAAAAGTAGACTTGAAGCCGAAGGGTATCTGTGGTGCCTGTCATCGTGAGAATGGAGACTGCTTTCTCCACAATCGCTCGTTCTGCAGCCTCATCTTTGAGAATGGCTGGAAAATCGCGAACAAGCGCGTAAAGGGCGTTAAAGATCTCCTCAGGAGTTGTTTTCCCAGAAAGAGCCTCTTCAAGCCGTCCCTGAGCCGATACGCTCTCTTTTCTCAAGACAAATTGGTCTTTGCCACTCTTGGGGTTCTCAATCTGGCCATCCTTCTTCAGTCTGGCACGGGCCGATTGCCACCATTTAGCATACTCTTCGGCACCGATCACAAAATCGGAGAAGAGCTCTTTTATGTCAGAGGCGGTCTTTGGTCCTAAATCGCGCAAGAGGTGGCGAACAACCCCCACAGGGTCATCAAAAGCCTCTTTCTCCAATTTCTCGGGAGAGGTAAACCGTACTGCGAGAAAATGGTCTTTTTGGAGTGGAATGAGGGAACGAAACGCATTCTTAAAGGAGATATCCCGTTTACACCCACCTAAATTTTCAAACTCGACGACAAGCTGCTCACGCAAGAAGGAGAAATCGACAATCTCACCGACCCCCCATCCAGCGGTGTGGAAAACGATGTTTCCCTTCGCAATGTGGTTGAGCAGCATGAAATTAGAGAGGGCTCCTTTAAAATTTTCTTTTGTCCGCAAACCGACAAGGCGTAGTTTTTCATGAAACTGAGGATCCGTGCCATATTTGGCACGCAGCAATTGGAGAGCCAGTTCAAAGAGGGGTTGGCTATTGGATGTCTCAAGATCGTAAATGTGCCGCAACACTTCGATCCGCATCGTCTCATCAGAAATGGTCAAGACGAGTGGCAGAATGGCCTCGACGTATTGGCCAAACTGGGTGGCAAAATCGGACTGCTTTATCAGTACCAATATATTACTGAGCTCTTCAGCGTCGAGCTCATCACTTTCACAGTACTCCTGCCAGAGAACGAGTACTTTATTGTAATCACGTGCAGCTAACCGTGAACGAAACTCCTCAAGATATGTCATCATAAGCCTCTTACACAGCATCAAAAGCATACCGCACTTCTTCCTATAATTACAAGACAAAGAGGAAGACCCATGACAACGCATCGATTGTTTAAAAAAAGAAATACTGCTATAGGAAATCCAAATTTCAGTTTCTTGAACAGTTGAAGGAACAAGGATGACAGAGCCACCCCCAAAAAAACCTGAGAATATTTTTGAGGCGGTCTCCCAATTCGAAAAAAAACTCCATGAGCATGAGCAAACGGAACCTGCGCAGGAGCCTCTCCAAGCACTCTTTCAGCAGTGCCAGAAACTCCATGAGGAGCTGTCGACCAGGATTGATCGAGAATTTGAACGGTCCGGCATCAGCGAACGTCAGTACAGGGCCTACATTAATAGACCGCAGAACTTTTCAGAGAAAGATTGGCAACGATTGCAGG
>JAJZPP010000082.1 GCA_021811115.1 bacterium
CATCGAGAAGAACTCTGGCAATGAGGAGAACTTTGGCAGCAACTTGAACATGAGCGGCATCCCCATACAAATTTGCGAGAAGTACCCCTCCTAAGGCCAGTGTTGGATTCTCCACCCGCTCTGTCATTCGAATCCACACTCTTCGTAAAAAACAGCCTTTGTGGAGCCAGTAAAAAGCGGTGGAGGCCCAATTTGGAAATAGTGGCAGCGCCTCCCCTACAGGAATACGGACGCCTTGCAGTTCAGCAGTCATAGAAAACCTCCGGGGAAAAATGATTCTCTTCCATTTACTCTTGTTTCCCTTTCTGCGCTAGCGGTAGAATGAAGTGTTCACGTACAACGGTGTGGTCTGTTTATGAGTAGTGATACCTTCCTTCCTGTCCCATTAGACGCTGAACTCAAGAGCCAGCTGGGTAAAATAGCCTCAACCATCCGCGTGCTTTCGATGGATGCGATCCAGAAAGCCGAATCAGGCCACCCAGGGCTGCCACTTGGGTGCGCCGAGCTTGGCGCCTACCTTTACGGGCATCTGCTCCGCCACAACCCCCGTTCTCCCGATTGGATCAACCGGGATCGCCTCATTTTGTCTGCGGGGCACGGCTCCATGTGGCTCTACTCATGCCTCTTCTTGGCAGGCTTTGGTCTGACGGTTGAAGACCTGAAGAATTTTCGGCAGCTCCACTCCAAGACGCCAGGCCACCCAGAATCGTTTGTCACTCCTGGTGTGGAATCGACGACAGGGCCTTTAGGACAAGGTGTCGGCCATGGAGTCGGCTTAGCGCTTGGCCTCAAAATACTGGCCAAGAAGTTCAACACAGAAGATTTTCGGCTCATCAACTCCAAGGTGTATGTCCTCGCCGGTGATGGGTGCATGATGGAGGGCGTCAGTGCAGAGGCCTCCTCTCTTGCTGGCCACCTGAACTTGGACAACCTCGTCGTCTTCTACGATTCCAACGACATTTCCCTTGACGGACCACTCACAGACACCTGTTCAGACGATACCAAGATGCGCTACCGCTCCTACGGGTGGGAGGTTTATGAAGTGAATGGGCATGACTTTGAGCAGATTGATAAAGCGGTTCGTCAGGCTATCCACCACCAAAAAAAACCTGTCCTCATTATTGCCAGGACCACCATTGGAAAAGGCGCTCCCACAAAGGCTGGCTCCGCTCAAGCCCATGGCTCCCCTCTTGGGGAAGAGGAGATCAAGAAAGCCAAAATGGCTCTTGGCTTGCCGGACGAGAAGTTCTACGTTCCGCAAGCAGTCTTAACCTTCTTCCAAGAGAGGCTCTCCGAAAGCACGCAGCTTGAAGGCGAGTGGAAAAAGCTCTTTGAGAACTGGTCGAGAACTTTTCCAGAGAAGCGTAAAGAGTTTGACACCATGCTCAAAGGCAGCCTCCCAACCGATCTGGAGACACAGCTCACAAACCTCTCCGTCAAAACGCCTACCTCAGGCAGGAAAGCCTCTCAAGAGGTGCTGCAGCTGCTTGCCGACCTGAGTCCTCAGCTCTACACAGGATCAGCCGACCTCTCTTCATCCGACATGACGACGCTGAAAAAATTCCCGATTATCGGCAAGGATCATATGGGGGGCCGAACCATCAAGTTTGGCGATCGTGAATTTGGCATGGCCACATGCGCTGTTGGGCTGGACCAAACGAAGATGATTCTCCCCGTTGTGGGGACCTTCCTAGCCTTTTCCGATTACATGAAGAGCGGTATTCGAGTGGCAGCCCTGATGCGGTCCAAAATCGTCTACCAGTTCACCCACGATTCCTTCTTTTTAGGAGAGGATGGGCCTACCCACCAGCCTATTGAGCAGCTGGCAGGGCTGCGATCGATTCCTCGCTTGCACACCATCCGCCCCTCGGGCGTTCATGAGGTGAAGATGGCGTGGGTGGCCGCTCTTTTCTACCAAGGGCCGACAGCTATCATCCTCTCGCGACAGAATATTCGTGAGATTCCTGAAACGTTCGTCCCCTACGCTGAAGGGATGGGGCGGGGAGGGAATATCATTCGCCAAGAGAAGAGACAAGCTGACATAACCCTTTTGGCGACAGGCTCAGAGCTGCCCTTAAGTCTTGATGTAGCAGATGCTTTGGAGCAGATTGGCAAGTCGGTGCGTGTCATTTCGATGCCATGTTGGGCGCTTTTTGACCAACAGCCGGAAAGCTATAGGCATCAGCTCCTTGGGCCGAGCGCTGGAAAAAGAGTCTCGATAGAAGCCGCCTCTGAGTTTGGGTGGCATAAGTACATCGGATCTGATGGGATCGCCATCTGCATGGAGGATTTTGGAGCCTCTGCCCCGCCAAGCCTTCTCGCACAAGAGTTTGGGTTTACTGTGGAAGAAATCCTTGAACGAATCCTAGCGTGAAGGGCTCCAGAGCGCATTAAGGGGCCTTAGTAGCGCGTAGCCAGCCGAGCCAGCTCTGCCTGAATCATCTCCGTCAGCTGCGCTTTACTAATTGGATTGCCATCCTCACCACAAGGCGATATTGGCCGGCCAAAAATGCAGGAGGTTCTCCTCCCAAACAGATAGGGCCAGCGACGATGGCGCGGCCACGCCTCATACGTCCCTCGAAGGTAGCATGGAATAATGGGAGCTTGTGCCTGAATCGCCAGAAACGCAACACCCCGTTGGAGCGACTGCACCTTTCCATCTTGAGATCGGGTCCCCTCAGGGAAGAGGACCACTCGCTTTCCCTGCTCTAACAATTCCAAAGCTGAGCGGAGAGTAACAAGCTCCTGTCCCTTGACCACAGGATGGGTATTGACCCGTGGAAGAATCCTGTTCAACCACCTTTTCTTGAAGATATGTCCCCCAGCGAAGAAATGGAGCTCGCCATCCCAGGATCCAGCAACAACGAGTGGATCAAAGTAGGAGGCATGGTTGGGTGCGATAATGGCAGGACCAAAAAAAGTCTTTGGATCAAATTCCCAAAAAACAGTGTTTTTATAAAAGATTTTTACAAAAAGCCGGCAACAACCGGCCGCAAACCTGTACATACGTATTATTACCAAGTAACATGAAACTTCACCCCTCGAGGCTGATCGACTCTTTCAAAAGTGTGGGCGCCAAAATAGTCTCTTTGGGCCTGCAACAGATTGGTAGGGAGCCGAGAGCTTCGCACCCCATCATACCACGCCAAAGCGGACGCAAGGCAAGGCAAAGGAATCCCCACAGTCGCCCCCTTGGCAACCACCCACCTCAATGAGGGCAAGCAACGACGGATGGCCTCTTTGAAGAAAGGATCCAAGATGAGCAACGAGAGCCCAGGGTCTCTCTCATAGCTTTCTGCGATTTTTCCCAGGAAGGCGCTCCTGATGATACACCCCCCCCGCCACATCAGCGCGCAGGCGCCGAGATTGAGCCTCCAGCCATACTCTTTCGAGGCGTAGTAGAGGAGCAAAAACCCTTGGGCATAGCTAATAATTTTAGCCGCGTACAACGCCTGTTCGAGGCGCCTCGTCAGGGTGTACATGGCGATGTGGATCGATTTTGTAGAGTCGCCAAGCAACCGTCCAGCCACCTGACGATCCTCGTAGATGGCAGAGAGGTTCCTGGCAAAAACCGCTTCAGCAATGAGTGGAAGCGGCATGCCCAAATCAAGAGCGTTGGCAACCGTCCACTTGCCGGTCCCTTTCTGCTCTGCGACATCGAGGATTTTGTCTACCAAGGGCGTCCCATCCGCATCTTTCTTCTCAAAGATGGCCGCCGTAATCTCGATGAGGTAACTCTTCAGCCGGCCCTCATTCCACTTTCGAAACGTCTCTGCCAACTCACTGTCAGACAGACCACACCCCCGTTTCAGGATATCGTACGTCTCGGCAATCAGTTGCATATCGGCATACTCAATGCCATTATGCACCATCTTGACAAAGTGGCCAGCACCCCCCTCACCAACCCAATCACAACAGGCGTCTTTCCCCACCTGGGCACTGATGCGCTGCAGAATAGGTTGCACAGCGGGCCAGGCGGCAGGAGCCCCCCCAGGCATAATCGAGGGGCCATGTCGAGCCCCCTCTTCACCACCAGAAATGCCCACTCCTAAGAAATGGATCCCCCGCTCTCCAAGCTCTCGAACACGCCGCTGGGTGTCTGAGAAATGGCTGTTTCCCCCATCAATCAGAATGTCTCCTGGTTCTACAAAGGGGAGCGATTGGGCAATCAGATCATCGACAGGCTGTCCCGCCTTCACCATAAAAATAACTTTTCTTGGCCGCTTCAACGCTGAAAAAAAAGCCCGCAAGTCGGTACATCCTTCGATCGAAAACCCCTTGGCAGACCCTTCTAGAAACTCTTGCACTTTCGAAACTGTCCGATTATAGACAACGACGGAAAAACCCTTTTCTGCCATATTGAGGGCCAGGTTTTGCCCCATTACAGCCAGTCCAATCAACCCAATATCTGCAGTCATTCCACAATCCTCACATTTAGGGACCATAACGATATAATCTTTGCCAATATGGCCGGCTGCGACCAATTGGTCTGTGAACGATCGTTATGGTCCCTTACGTCATCTACCATACTGCAACAATGAGGTTTTGTGAAAGAAAAT
>JAJZPP010000083.1 GCA_021811115.1 bacterium
GAGGGGACCCCCTTACCTCAACTTTTTCAGCACCGTGTTCTAGAAGTCTGTGTAGATTTCTCTTCCTTTTGCCATAAACTAAATTAGAGAATATACTGTTTCTGATTTAATTTTCCCAAAAGGGATGTTATGGCAGATCTTGATTTTTTACGTACGGTTGGTCTTGCTCTTGAGGACGTACCTGTTGAATTTAAAGAGCGAGTGGAAGGAGTATGTGAGAAGACGTATGATACTCCAGTGGCAGCTGTTGCTGCGTTCGAAGCGTTGCGAGCCTCTTTGCCTGCTGAGGCTACCTCCAGGAGAGTATCGCTCGATTTTCTTGATGTAGTCCTCCGCAGTAAGATTGAGTGCCTCCGAACACAACTGTTGATGCAGGATGACAAAAGTCTGGCTCCTCCCTCGCCCAAACGAGGCTGCAGGGTGGGATTAGAAAACCACACCGTGGATCAAACATCACTGAATAAATGTTACCTCAACACATGTCTGAAGGGGATGTATCTTACCCCAGGATTGAGGCTGTTGTTTCAAAAAAGAGAGGATCCAGTCGGGTTGGCAGTAAAGAAAATATTTGAATGTTTCGACTCAAGACAGTCTGGCGGGGTGCTCTCCTATTCGGAAGAGCCGCTCCAACCGCTCATTTCAGCCCTTGCTAAGGATCATCCAGAAATCCGCGAAGCCCGCCAATACGATGCTACCGAAGTGCTCTCATGGATCGTTGGTAGACCGTTCATCCGGTTTGAAGAGCGCAAGGAGCGCGATACAGACGGTGTGACGAGGGAGGTGTGCTTTCCCACCATCGATCTTCGCCACCCATGTGATGGAATATTTATTCCAATACAGATACCTGATTTTGAGGAGCCGGTCAATCTCCAAGAGATGATTTCAGGGGTGGTTGCCACAGAAATCGTCGATCCTGAAGCGATCAGAACATCCGAACATAATAGAGGGAGGGAACGGCAGGTGATGGCGGCCGTCGAGCGGCTTGGGTCCACGCTCCGGGTCTTACGAACACTCATGTTGCTTGACGAGCTGCCCCCCTGCCTCATTTTGCAGCTCAATCGACCAGTGGTTCGGCTCTCCGAGGTCGACCCAACGATCAGCGATCTTCCCGCAGACCAATTACGAGCCTTGGTGGCTGAGACGCCTCCAACAATCCGTGATGTGGTTGTCACGTTCCCCCAAAGGCTATTCGTACCAAATGAAAGAACCGAGCACCAGTACGAGCTGTGCATGGTAGCCATCCATCTTGGGAAAACAGTAGGAGAACAAGGGGCGGGCCACTACTTTGGCCACGAGCCCCCAAGAGAGGGCCGCCCGTGGATGCGGCACGAAGATGAGATCGTAACTCCCGCCTCAGGGGATGTTAAAAGGCTCAACGAGCACGATGGCTACATTCTCTTCTACACGCTGATACGGTAAAACGCGAATGTTTGAACTAGTAACCTCTTTTTCACCATGCGGCGATCAACCTCAGGCCATTGAGGCGCTGACGTCAGGGCTACACAGCGGCAAGAAGGCACAGGTTCTCCTTGGCGTCACAGGGTCTGGGAAAACCTTTACGATGGCCAACGTGATTGCCAAGGTTCAAAGACCAACCCTTGTCATTGCCCACAATAAGACGTTGGCAGCCCAGCTGCATCAGGAGTTTTCCGCATTCTTCCCACACAATGCTGTGGAGTACTTTGTCTCCTATTACGATTACTACCAGCCGGAAGCGTATATCCCACGTACCGACACGTACATCGAAAAAGATTCTGCCATTAACGATCAGATCGACAAGATGCGGCTCAGTGCCACCAGATCGCTCCTGGAACGCAAAGACGTCATCATTGTGGCATCGGTTTCTTGTATCTACGGCCTTGGTTTGCCTGAGTACTATCGACAGATGAACTTGACGTTGAAGGTGGGGCAGGAACGCAAACGGGACGACATTCTCATCCAGCTCGTGGAGATGCAGTACACAAGGAGCGACTCTGATCTGACGCGTGCCACGTTCCGCTCTCGAGGCGATGTGTTGGACATCTTCCCTGCCTATGAAGAGAGCATTGCGATCCGAATTGAGTTTTTTGATTCGACTGTTGAGAGCATCAGCCTCTTTGATCCTCTTTTTGGGAAAAAGCTTGAAAGCGTGCCCCACGTAACGGTCTACGCCTCTTCCCACCACGTCACACCAGAAGAGGTTCGCGAAAAGGCTGCCATATCCATTCGACAGGAGCTTGAGGAGCGCCACGCTTATTTTTTGCAGCAAAACCATGCGGCTGAAGGGGCACGACTCTTTGAGCGGGTCTCGTACGATTTGGAGCTGATTAAAGAGATTGGGTCGTGTAAGGGAATTGAGAATTACTCTCGCCACTTTAGCCAACGAAATCCCGGAGAGCCTCCTCCCTGCCTTCTGGATTACTTTCCACAAGATTTTCTGCTCTTTATCGACGAATCCCATCAGACCATTCCGCAGATCGGTGCCATGTGCAATGGGGATCGGGCGAGAAAACAGTCGCTCGTTGAGTATGGCTTCCGGCTCCCCTCAGCCTTTGATAATAGGCCGCTGACCTTTGACGAGTTTTACACGCACATCCATCAGGTTATCTACGTGTCAGCAACTCCTTCTCCATGGGAGGTTGCCGATGCTGGAGGAGTATGTGTCGAGCAGGTCTTGCGGCCTACTGGGCTTCTAGACCCGAACATTGAGGTGCGTCCTGCTGCGACGCAGGTGGATAACTGCCTCGAAGAGATTCGGAAGGAAAAAGAACGTGGGGGTCGGATTCTTGTCACGACGCTGACCAAGCAGCTGGCAGAAGAGCTTGCTTCCTACCTTTCAGAGCTAGGCGTCAAGGCCCAATACCTCCACTCTGACATCGATGTCTTGGAGCGGCTTCGTATTGTCAACGAGCTGCGGAAAGGGGTCTTTGACGTTCTTGTGGGCATTAACCTGTTGCGAGAGGGGCTTGATATTCCTGAAGTCTCTCTCATTACCATTCTTGATGCCGATAAGGAAGGGTTTTTGCGTTCCGAAACCTCGCTCATTCAGATCTGCGGCCGGGCGGCACGAAACGTCAATGGCCGCGTTATCATGTATGCCGACAAGAAGACCTCTGCCATTTCAAAAACGATCGAGGTGACGAGTAAACGGAGGGCTTTACAGCAGCAGTACAATGCTGACCACAATATCACACCACAAACGGTGCTCAAATCTACTGATCTCTTTGCTATCAAAGCGCCTCAGAAAGTGGCTCCAAAGACCGCGTACGATATTGTGGCGATTCGGGCGGCGATTCAGGAGTGGGAAGCGACTATGAAACAGGCGGCAAAAGAGTTGCGTTTTGAGGATGCTGCTGCCGCACGCGATACGATGCGCCGGCTGCAGCAATTGGAGCTTGAGTACGGGAGTTTAGACAAATAGCCGCCTTGGTATGTTTTCAACAAGCTTCAGTAGGGCGGCTATCTGTCTAAATTTTTTCGTTCGTTGCTAAGAGATTTGCGGCATCGAGCTTCACGATTTTGGAGGCGCTTGTTGGCCCATATGGTTGACGATGTCGTTCTGCATCTTATGTACCGTCTCAGACTGAACTAAAACCTCTTGGTATTGGCGCCAAGACAGTCCAGAGGATGGAATGGCTCAGACTTGTGTGAGCCGCTGACGTTTGAATTACTTGAGTCATTGGTACTTCCTATGGGCTACATTATGATTGATAGTCGGTGCGGATGATCTTGAAAATACTTGACTACTGAGGCACCCAGAAGCCCTCTACGAGTATTGGATCCTCCGACAGGATACATAACTGGCCAAGGTTTGTGATCGGGGTCCATGTTTCCGTGACCAGCATAGTAAAAGAAAACGATGTCATTAGTGTTCCCGTGCCATGTGCGTAATGACTTTTTAATGAGATGAACGGAGCATTCAGATCCTTTCAAAATCTGGATGTCAGGTTTCAGATGTAAACGATGCGCGATCGCATATAAGCTTTTTTTCATATGCGCCATATCATCGATCATGGGCTCAGAGATATTCTTTCCGAACGTATCAGAGGCTACGATAGCCCGAAAGCACACCTCATTTTGCATTGCAAAGGCACTAATGGACAGGACAAGAATAGCGAAAAGAAACAACGCCTTCATAACTTCCTCCAATACGATCATTTTTTCAGGGGGATGAGATGTTTCGCAGGTGGATTTACTACCCCGTCATACATCAATGGATGCTGTTTTTCCTTCGAGATATGAAGTGTCAAAGCCTTACCGCCCCCAGTTAAATCATTCCAAGTTGAGAGTGAATGGGTAGATTGAAAAAAATCTTGGATTCCGATAGTAAATATCCCGCCACCCCGCCTTTTCTGAAGGGCGGCATAACCGATTTCATCACGCTGTTTAGAAGAGGCCGAAAAAACCCCAGAGGATTTTATAAACAGGCGTCGCATTCCTGTTTTGGAAACCACTTTTCTTGAAATTTTCTTCAGTGAAGGTGTAGTGGTCGGGAAAAACTGGACACAAAAATCGCTAAAATAAACTAAAGTCTTTACCTTCATGACTAAAGTAAACATGGAGGCTATCGTGACCAAGG
>JAJZPP010000084.1 GCA_021811115.1 bacterium
GATGTGGATCTGTTTGTTGTATCGACTTAAGTTTTTCTGCCCTGGCTGGATGCAAAAAAGGGAGTTGTACGTTTTCATGACAGACTTTGCATCGAGGGCGCGCCCCTCCAGGCCGATGAGGAGGCTCATCTTTTTTGACCAGGCGAGCAGCTGGCAGATATCCAGCGAAGAGAGCTTTATGTAGGAGCTTGTCTCCCATTCATTGGGAAGCCTTTTTGCATCGAAGAGGGGGGATTGGGCGGCAAACGGTATAGCCCCTTCTGGGAAAATGGCAAGGTCGACTTCTCCCGCACGGAGGGGGGCGAGCATCGAGAAGATCTTGTGCCACTCTTGGGCGTGGAGTTCTTCTGGAGGAAGATAGCTTGAGAAAATGTCTGGAGGCTCCTCCATCTGGAAGAGAGCCACCCTCAGCGGCTGATGTGAGCCATCAAACTGGTTTTGTTCCTCGAGTCTATGCCACAAAAGAAATCCTCCTGCAACATACGGGAGAGCGGCGACGAGCAAGAGAGGGGAAAGGGAGATTTTTTTCTCTAAGAAAAGAAAAGCGAGCAGATTGGTCCAATAGACCACAAATGCAACTCCTATTCCTCCGATGTACGAGGCGATTTGGAGGGGGGCACCATTCCAGGAGAGGTGGAGGGCGGCCGATTGGAAGGAGAAGCCGCAGGGAAGGAGCGTATACGACCACTCCAGAAGGGTGAAGAGGGCCGCCACCCCGATGGTCCAGTGGATATTGGGCTGTTGCTTTGATACGACAAGCAGGCTCAGGAGCGCAAATGGGATGGCAAAGAGAATGGATGCCACAATCCAGGCAGCGTAGATGTAGGCGTAGGGGTGGGAGATCAGCCAGCTGAAGTGGAGGAGATTGGCGAGGGAGAAGAGCGTGAGGGTGGTGAGAAATGGTGACGTACATCTTTTCCCAAGATGCCATGCGAGAGCATATCCGCACACGGCTGCGATTGGCGCCAGGAACCACCAGGAGGATGCCTGTCCCATACCAAGGAGAAGAATGCAACAGAGGGCTTCTAAAAAATCTCTTTTTCTAGTTATACTCATATGACACTAAAAACCATTAGTTACTGTATTTAATGATTAAAAAATCGACCCTCTTTCGTCAACACCATTTTTTTGAAATTCTCCAATCGTTTGATTCTTCCAGAGGTCCGATAGATCTTTTTATTAGTCTTTACTTTCGCCACCACCCCCAACTGGGTTCTAAGGATCGACTCTTTATCGTCGAACGGATCTATACCTACTTGCGGTGGAAGGGGTTGATTGAAGAGCTCCTTGCGAGAGAGAATGCCACTGATGATCGATTGTTGGCCCTTTTGGAAGAGGATCTATCGCAGTATTGTAGCGATGAGAGGCTTGCTCCGCATACTCGCATGAGTTTCCCAAAGGAGTTGTACGAAGCGCTGTATCGAACGTTTGGGGAAGCGACTCTGGCGACATGTCTTGCCTGCAATGAACCGGCACCTATGACGTTGCGTGTGAATACGCTGAAGACGACCCGCCAGCAGTTGATAGAGGCTTTCAGCGCACAGGGCATTGTGGCGCGAGAGGCGCCCTTTCCAACCGCCGTTTTTTTAGAGAAGAGAACCAATCTTTTTGTACTCCCCGAGTTTAAGGCTGGCCATTTTGAGGTGCAGGATATGGGATCGCAGGTCGTGGCCTCATATGTGCAGGCACAGCCTGGAGAAAGTGTGCTTGACTACTGCGCTGGATCTGGTGGCAAGACGTTAGCTATCGCCCCCTCATTAAACCATCGTGGACAGCTGTATGTGCATGATATTAGAACTGAGGCACTTATCGAAGCGAAGAAGAGACTCTGCCGCGCTGGAATTCAGAATGTTCAGATTGTGGACCACTCGTGTGCGCGGCGGCTGCGGCTGCTACGGAAGCGGATGGACTGGGTGCTTGTGGATGCTCCCTGCTCGGGAACCGGTACCCTTCGGCGCAATCCCGACATGAAGTGGAAGTTTTCGCAAGAGATGCTCGATCGCGTGGTGGCGGAGCAGCGGCAGATCGTGGCCGAAGCGGTTTCCTATCTTAAACCGTCAGGAACCCTTGTGTACGCTACCTGTAGCCTCTTGAAAGAAGAGAACGAGGAGCAAGTTGAGTTTTTCAAAGACTATTTACACCTTCACGCGATGGCCCCACCCTTCCGCTCCACTCCATCGCACGGTGGAATGGATGGCTTTTTTGCCGTCAGCTTGAGGAAAGGTGAATGAGTATTTCTATTTGTTACGTCAGCCTCCATCAACTCTTCAACAGCTGTTTTCCGAGGCCTTGAAAAATCCGCAAGGTAACACAGCGGAGATCCACTTCAACAAAGAGGGCAAAAAATCGTCCCACCTCATTTTGCAGATGCATATCAAGCCCGATACTACAATTGATCATCTGAAAAAGCAAATACCATAGCCTTGTGTTTTTTCCACGGGCAGGGTAATCTTCTCTCGTAAAATCTTCTACGGTTTGAATATGTTCCGAAGAATTCTCGCGTTTCTCATGTTCCTTTGTGGTGGTATTGAAGCGGCTCCTGCTCCACGGTATGGCGTGATCGTTGACAATAAGGTCCTTGCAACCGTACGAGGGCAGGTCATCACCGTGGTTGATGTGATGAAGAAACTCGACATGATTTTCTACCAGCAGTTCCCCCAGTATCGAGGCTCTTCTGAAGCTCGGTTTGAATTTTATCGGACAAACTGGCGCAGGGTGCTTGAGGAGCTCGTGGATCGTCACCTCATTGTGGTGATGGCAGAAGAAAAAGGGTTCCAAATCACTAATGGCGATATTCGCCAAGAACTAGAAGAGATGTTTGGCCCCAATGTGATGATGAACCTGTATGAGGCTGGCCTTTCGATGCATGAGGTGCACGAGATGATGAAGGCGGATATTTTGCTCCGCCGCGTTCTTTCCTTCTATGTACGCAATCCGGTCTTTGCCTCCATCACTCCTGAAGTGGTCAAACAGGCGTACACTGAGAAAAGTAAGGAGCTGAAGGGGCAAGCCTCTTGGGTTTGGAGATCGGTGACCATACGCGCCAAAGAGAAGGATTGCCCCCAAGAGGTGGCCAGTAAGGTGTGGATATGGCTTGAGAAAGAGCATCTTCCTCTTGAGGCTGTTACCTCCAAACTCCCTTCAGGTATCGAGCTGGTTGTTTCTCAGCCGTTCCATTCTGAGAAAAAAGAGTTGGCGCCTAACCTTCGAACCGTTTTTCAATCCCTCTCTGTTGGGTCGTATTCGGCTCCCGTTGCGTTTACGAGCAAGGCTGATGCGCACCAGGGCTGGCGGTGCTACATAGCTGATGAGGAGAAAGAGGGGGCTGTGCCTTCTTTTGCTGAGATGGAGCAACGGGTGCGAGAGGAGCTGGCCGGTCCTGAGATTGAAAAGAGAACCAAATCTTTTTTTGACGATCTTAGGAAACAGTATAATGTCAAACAATCGGTAGCCTCAGAAGAGTGGCTCGCCTTTGAGCCTTTTCAATTGAAGCCCAAAGCATAATGTATCGTCCAACCGTCTTGCGTCAGTTTCTCGAATCATTAGGGCAGAAGCCTAAGCGAACGATGTCGCAGAATTTCCTCGTTGATTGGAATATTGTGGCCAAGATCGTAGCTGAAGTTGTTGGGAAAACAGTTGTTGAGATAGGACCTGGTCCTGGTGTACTCACAGAGGCTTTTTTGGCTGCCGGCTTGCAGGTTGTGGCTATTGAAAAAGATCATGCCTTTGCTACCTCTCTTTCTCGGTTCAACAGCCCTTTGCTGCACTGTTACGAGGCGGATGTGCTCACCAGTCCTTTGGAAGCGTGGATTCCTCCTGGTGCCACGATCGTTTCCAATCTTCCCTACCACCTGACGACGCCGATAGTAGAACGGCTCCTCTCGTTGAGCCACCTCTTTTCCAAAGCTATCCTCATGGTGCAAGAGGAGTTTGCACGGCGGCTTCTCAAGGGGCGGTGCGTCACCTCGTTGATGGCACACCTCAGCTGTACTGTGCAGTATAACTTCCCGGTTCGAAATACCTGTTTTTGGCCTCGTCCAAAAGTCAATTCCGCAGTCATTACGTTGACTCCTAGAGAGTCGATACCGATTGGCACTGAAGACAGAACCGATTTTTTAACCCTTCTTCGTACCGCCTTTTCTCACAAGCGAAAGGCCCTGGTTACGACTGTTGGAGTTTTGTACTCCAGAGAATCCGTTCAGCAAGCACTTATTTCCCTAGCATTGCTGAGTACAGCTCGGCCTGAAGAATTATCCTTGGATGAATGGGTGGGGCTATTTCGAGCTCTCAAACTGCAACAGTAGTGCGTCCGTTTCTTGAATGTCTGTCAAGAACCGTTCAATCAACTTGAGAATCGTTCTCGATCTGTTGTGGATTCCCATGGTTTTGAAGGCGATTTCCGGGTGCAGGGAGCCGTTCAACCGCTTGGCGATGAATGTTGTTGTAGCGGGGGGGTCCAAATCATTTTTTGGTACAATCCAGATAACAAAGTTATCGGGA
>JAJZPP010000085.1 GCA_021811115.1 bacterium
TATCCAAAAACTCCCATCGAACATTTCTACCTCGCTCAATTCATGCCATCCAAAACCCATTTTGCGACAGGCTATCAGTTCTTCAATGGCCCCGAGGATAGACCAGGCAACCCCTCTATACAGGAGCTCTTCACCCTCTTCGACCAGCTTCCGTGGCATCAGATCGACGCCCTCTCCCTCCTCAATGAGGTGCGTGGACGATCCCTCACGTACAGTCAAGCAGCCGCCAAAGCCGAACTCCACCACGATTTAAACCTCTACATCCAACGAGTCCACTATAGGGTTTTCTTTGCTGGCATGCCGGCCCAACCAGAACAACGCGAAAGAGAGTGTCGCAAGATCGAGCTGGCACTGAAAGCTGTCATCGCCGAGCTTAAAGCCAAAGAAAATCCAAAGCTTGTTATTTCTGTATTGAAAGAAATCATGAAGGCAGCAAATCACTGTGGCCCTACCTACATCGACACCGCCGAAGAGCTGTACCTGACCATATGCTGCCACAGAGAGGTCACTCCCCGATTCTGCCTGGAGAGGCACATCGCCCAGCAGAGGATGATCTGCCTCACAAGAGCGGTCCAAAAGCTGTATGGTCAGGAGTTTCACGCCAAAACACACGCCATAAGCGATTTAGGAGAGGAGCTTGGCATCCCTGGTTGGCAGACCGCTATTTTCGATCCGTGCGCTGCTGAAGGCTACAAGAAGGAAGATGTTAGAAAGAAATTTTTTGAAGAGTATACGCCTCTTTCGATCGTTTTGGAACTGCTGCTCCCACTCCTTCAAAGTGATGCCTCCGTGCGGCTCCGGTTCATTGATCTCCAAAAAGAGGTGATGCCTCCCTCATGGCATGAGGAGCGGTTTTCCCCTATAGCCAAAGAACTTGCGTCTCTACCGCAGCACGATGAAGGGAAGATTTCTGCGCTCTTTACACGCCACGGTATCGATCGGCATCCGGGGAAAAGCGCCGAGGAGGATCTTCTCTTTGCGAGGTATCTGGACTACCTGGGCAATTTCGTGTACGATGGTAGCCATTTCCGTCTTGAAGCTCTGGTGTACACGCTTGAACGGATTGGCGTGCTCACGAGCCCGCTTCCGTATCGCGATCGATCGAGAGTTTTACAAAACTCTATTTTGAAAATAATTTTGCTTCGGAGTTAAAGCATGGAAGCCCAAAAGCCTAAAGTGCCGCCCCATTCGAAAGAGGCCGAGATGATGGTTCTCGGCTGCATGCTCACATCGTTGAATGGCCTCAATATTGCCTCAGAGCGCCTTGAAGAGCATGATTTCTACTTCAATGAACACCGCGCCATCTTCCGATGCCTCCAGGACATGTACAAGGATGATAAGCCGGCCGATATCCACCTCGTTGCCGAAGAGCTCAAACGGCAGGAAAAGCTCGCCTCCGTTGGCGGTGTGGTCTACCTCACCTCGCTCGCCCAGTATGCCGGTACGTCCGCCTACATCGATGAGTATGCAGAGAATGTGAAGAATAAGTCGATTTTGCGGCGGATGGTCACCACGGCGCAGCAAGTGGAGAAGACGGCGTTCAGCGAACCTCCGGATGTGGATGCCGCCTTAGACGAGGCGCAGCAGCTCTTCTTCCGCATCGGCCAGTCTCGAAATTCGAAGATTGGGATCCTCCTCAGCGAAATCTTAAGCGGGAAAGAGGCGAGCGCCAACACGCCCTTCCTCAAAGAGCTGGAATCCCGCCAAGAGCGGTTCATGCGCCAGGGGCCGTCAAACACTGGAATTACTGGCATAGCGACCCACTTTACTGATGTGGATCGGATGATCGATGGGCTTGGAAACTCTCACCTCATGATCTTGGCCTCCAGGCCTGCCATGGGTAAGACAGCGCTCGCCCTCAACATCGCTGAGAACGTCGCCTTCAAAAACCACATTCCCGTCGGTATCTTTTCTCTGGAGATGACTGCAGAGCAGTTGGCCCACCGCATCATCTGTTCCCAGGCAGAGGTGGAATCGAGCAAGATCAAAACTGGCGCCCTCTCGCCGATGGAGTTCCACCAGGTTGTGGAAGCGGTCAATGAGATGCAGAAGTACACGATTGTCATCGATGACACTCCTGGATTAAAAGTCACTGAACTGCGCGCACGGGCCCGACGCATGAAAGAGAGTCACAAGGTCGGACTCATCATCATCGACTACCTCCAGCTGATCACGGGGTCGGGCTCTTTGAAGACCCTTGAGAACCGCCAGAACGAGATTTCTGAAATTTCTCGCATGCTCAAAATCCTCGCCAGAGAACTGGATATCCCCGTCATCTGCCTCTCCCAGCTCTCTCGGAAAGTAGAGGACCGAGCCGGCCACAGACCTGTGATGAGTGATCTGCGTGAAAGCGGCTGTCTGACAGGTGATACGATCATTCGGGATGCAAGGAGTGGGAAGGCATATACTATCAAGGAATTGGCTGAGCGTACCGATCAGCATCCCATCTCAGTACATGCTGTGAATGATGATTTGACGATCTCTGAACACACTATGGTAAAAGCATTCTCATCCGGCCACAAGGTCGTATATGAATTAGCATTGCGAAGCGGTCGTTCCATCAAGGCGAGTGGAAACCACCCCTTCTTACAACTCCATGGATGGGTTCCTCTGGAACAGTTGCGCGTCGGGGATAGAGTGGCTATTCCAAGGAAGTCTGATCTCTTTTGGGATGAGATAGTCTCGATCACAGAAGTTGGGATTCAAGAGGTATATGATGCAACTGTTGAGGGGGTTCATAATTTTGTAGCCAATGATATTCTTGTCCACAACAGCATTGAGCAAGATGCGGATATCGTCGCGTTCCTCCTCAGAAGAGAGTACTACGATCCGTTTGATCGGCCAGGACAGGCACTCCTCATTGTTGGAAAGAATAGACATGGTCCAGTTGGCGAAATCACCCTTACCTATCG
Source organism: bacterium (assembly GCA_021811115.1). Taxonomy (GTDB): domain Bacteria; phylum Chlamydiota; class Chlamydiia; order Chlamydiales; family FEN-1388; genus JAJZPP01. The sequence continues at coordinate 2,913 of JAJZPP010000085.1, forward strand.
AAAAGAGTTGGCCCAGTTTGCCAACTTTTCTGCTCAAAATTTTCCCCAAGGAATCGATGTATCAAATCTTCCTGAACATGATTTTGCACCGGAGAGTACGTAACCTATGTGTATCCATTCTTTTCTCTTAGCAACCGCCCAAAACCCATTTGTCACAGCATGGTTTGAATCTGATTTTCTTGGTAAAATTATTTTTATTGGACTCATCTGCCTTTCCATCATCAGCTGGACCATCCTCATCCACAAATGGTGGATCACCATGCGAGTCAAAGAAGAATCTGTCCTCTTTAAACGGTCCTTCCTAGAGCAAAAGCAGCACCCGCTTGAGGTCTCCTACGCGCGTACAACCCATCCAGAGACACCAAACGCCTTCCACATCGTCTATGAAGTATTGAAGGGCAAGGCGGCGGAACTGCTCGAAAAGAATCGGCGTGTCAAAGGGGAAGAAAAAGAGTCCACGATGCTCTCTGCATCCGATATTGCCCTCCTCGAAACCCACGCCACCTCCACTATCTCTAGCGTCACTAAGTATCTAGAGCGTAACCTCTACCTTCTCTCTACCATTGTGACCCTCTCCCCATTTTTGGGGCTCTTGGGAACGGTGTACGGGATTTTGGGCACGTTTTCTGGTCTCTCTGGAGAGGCTGGCCTAGGGATCAACCAACAGGTCCTTGGAGGGCTTTCTCTCGCCCTGACAACAACCGTCTTAGGGCTCATCAACGCCATCCCAGCGCTCGTCGGCTACAACTACCTGAAGAATAGTATTTCTGACTTTGACCATGAGATGGAACGGTTTGCCACCGAAGTGCTCTCAACGGTGAACATGCACTACCGCAACGTTGAGGTGTAAGCAACATGGCAATTGGTAAAAAGCACCTCTGCGATACGCAAGAACCCACCATTAACCTCACACCACTCATCGACGTCGTCTTCGTTGTCCTGATTGCGTTCATTCTCGTCGCCCCATTACTCGATCGAGACCAGGTCCAGCTGGCTTCTGGGGGCAACCTTCCCTCCCACGCCCCCTTATCGATGAAGGAGGCAAGCCCTATCCAAATACATGTACGGGCGGATAATTCGATACTGATATGCGGACAGAAAACACCGCAAGAGGACCTGTATGCATCCCTCAGTCAGCTACAAAAACGGTTTCCTCTGGCAAAACCGCAGGTCTTCCACGATAAGAGGGCCCACTTTGGTACTTACCAAGCACTTAAAAATAGCATGGAACGGGCAGGTTTTGAAGAAATGGATATTGTTCTTTCCCCGGCGTAACACTCATGAATGAACCCCCCTCTCGAAAAACGCTGACCAAATCGATGATCCTCTCCTTAGTGGTTCATGGGATTCTTTTTGCCACGATCCTTATCACTACAGCAGCCACAGCACAAAAACTGCCCACACCCGCCAGACTCATCGTCCAATCGGTCGCTCTCCACCCCACCAAGGCAGCAACACTACCTCCTCCTCCCGAAGTCAAAACAGAAGAGCCACCACCACAAGAAGAGCCTTCTCCAAAAGAGGAAGCGCCCAAAGAACCGGAAAACCAAGCAAAGGAACCAGAAGAACCTCCTCCAGAAGAGCCCAA
>JAJZPP010000086.1 GCA_021811115.1 bacterium
AAGTTTTCGGGTATTACCAATCGGCAATTATGGGCGCTTATTTTTTGGGAAGTATGGGCGGTTCCTATCTTCTAAAAAAGATAGGAATGGGAACGACAAGGATCATCGGGGACATTGCTTATTTCGGCACGGTTCATTTTGTGCATACGGGCAAAAGCTTCTGCTAGCTGATGGGCGTAAAGTATCCTCTTTTTTTTTATCTCTGGAGTCAATTCCTCTAAAAGAATCTTCGTGTGAAAATCGCTGTTGAGGAGTGGCATGTCAAGGCGCACTTTGAGTAAATTTTGCGCGGGAGCCTCTTCAATTGGTAAAATGTGGGGTACTCCCGCCTTTCGTAGCTCTCGAGAACGTAATACTTCTTTCTTGAGGAGTAACATTCTTTTTGGATTTTCTATTAGATCTCTCAGCTTTGCGCGTGCAGTTCTTTTGTGCAGGGGTGTCGAGTCAGTATCGTGTGCGACGGATTTACACGTTCCCGTGGATAAAAATCCTTTCTCCACCACTCGGAAAGCCCCCTTTGGAATCCATCTCAGTAGTTAACTTTGTTTGGGCAGAGGCGTCGTGCCTGGCAAGCTGGGTTATTGGAGAGGAGAGAGCGTCCAAAAACTTTTGCACCACTTGAGTGATCGTTTTCATCGGTCCAAATCGCTTCTTATCGTTGTGCGCTTGGATTTCAGCGTTAAATTGTTCCCTCCAGATGAAGAATGGAGTAGACACTCCAACTATAATCCATTTCTCGGGATTGGAAGGAGTCTCTGTTCGAATGGGAAGATCTCGAAGTTTAATGTACCGTTTTCGTCCTGTTCGAAGGGTGAGCGTGGCGATTGATTGAGCAGTGAGTAGCAGCGCGCGGCCGTTAGCCACAGAATACACAGCCTTCGGTTGCGCGGCTGCAGTATCCGCCAGATTGATCTGAGGATGGTCGGTAACAGCCACTATAGTCATTTTTTAGCCACCCTATATGCAAAGCTTTGCGCATGATCAGTAAAGATGTTATTTTAGATTCATCCCAAATCTTTTTGAACAAAATTCCCTTACATGTTGCCAACATGCCGTGTAACAATCTGTGGAGGCTTCCTGATCGGGCTCGTGATAGGGATCGAAAAGCAGATCCACCACTTCTTCCAGGAGCTCAGGAGGTACAGCATCATCAGCAGCTACAAGAATACGGACGACCCCCTTCTCATTGGCAGAAATGGCTTCGAAAAGAATCCTTTTTTCGAGAGATGAATTGTCAATGTGAGGTCTCTCCTGGAGAATGGTTTGGCATATGTGTGCGATGACGTTCATGCATCGTTCGAATTCTCTATCGGGGAGCGCTTTACTGGTCGCGGCCTTACATCGGTGACACAAGGTGGGGAGTGGACAATCTTTGATGGCTTCGTAACAGCCCGTGTGAATCCGTGCCCACAGCTTGTCAGAACGAGGAGTGGTGGCTTCAAAAAAGTGTCGCAATGGGCACACAGAAGTTCTTTAGGGAAAGAATAGGTCATTTTACTCACAAAATAAGGCGGTTTTCATTAAATCTAAACAAATTGAAAAACAAATATACATTATTTCGTATTAGAAAGAAAGGTTATAACGAATGGCCTTCGATGGCCTCAATCCGTTTTTGCAGAGGAGGATGGGTGGCAAAGATGGAAGAGACCCACGAACGATCGTCGAGATACAGGTGCGAATATGCCATTCCAGTTTTTGGCATGGCCTTTTTCGGTTCATTGAGAATTTTTCGCAACGCATTGGCAAGTCCGTGAGGGTTGCGCGTAAATTGGACTGAAGAGGCATCGGCCAAGTACTCTCGCTGCCTGCTGACGCACGCCTTGAGGATCGATCCAAACAACCAGGTCAGCGCTCCGGCACACAGGAAAACGAGCGACGCTAAGAGGAGCACATTTTTCCCTGAGTTACGTGAGCCCCCACCATCTGACCTTCCTGAAAACTGTAGCATTCGAAACCCAAGGTACAAAATGAAGTAAAACCCCATGATCAGGGCTGCCAGGCGCAAGCCTATCCTCATATCCCCATTTTTGATGTGGCCAAACTCGTGAGCAATGACCCCTTGCAGCTCTTCTCTGGAAAGCTTGTGCAAGGCACCAGAGGTGATGGCAATAATGGCCTTGTCGGCAGAAAGCCCTGCGGCAAAGGCGTTAATGGAGTCGCCTCTGATAATGTACGTCTGTGGAACCGGTAGGGAGGAGGCGACGGCACACTCGTTGACAATATGGAGGAGCTGCGCTTCTTTCAAATCTGATCCATTGGCACGCCTTCCCCCCAGGATTTCTGCGACACACCTTCCACCAGTGAATGAGAACCACCAATACTGGAAAAGGGCAACAGTGAAGGTCAGTGCAACAAAAAGGGTTCCAAAGAACGGCCAGGGAGGGTTGTACTGGTCCTGTGCAACATATCGGATCCCAAGTTCTGCGAGGAAGGCTGCCGCCAGTGTCAAGAGAGCAAACAGCACCAGGTAAACCGCTGTTTGCTTACGAGCCCTTCGCTGGGCTTCCCAAAAATCCATTGCCATTAGAACGATACCTTCACAGCCTTTTTAGCAGCCTCTTCTTGAATTTCAAAGAGGTCTGCGGGGTGGTGGCCAAAAGCTGTTGCGAAGAGAACGGCCGGAAATGTTTGCTGGGCTGTGTTGTACATGAGAACCTGATCATTGTACGCTTGTCTGGCAAAGGCGATGGTATTTTCTGTTGTGCTCAGCTCTTCTTGCAAGCGGGCCATCGCTTCGCTGGCGCGGAGTTGTGGATAGTTTTCTGCTAAGGCAAAAATAGAGCCCAGGTGGCCTTTGAGAGCCGTTTCAGAGCTGATGAGTTGCTGGAGAGACGCCTCGGTTGGGCCACCACTTTTGTGCAAGGCTTCAAGCGCGGAAGCGGCCTGATTGCGTGCCGTAATCACAGCTTCCAATGTGCCTCGCTCATATCCCATGTATCCCTTAACTGTCTCTACAAGGTTGGGGATAAGATCATAACGCCTCTGCAGCTGGACATCGATTTGACTCCACGCATTTTTAACTTGGTTGCGCAGCGTGATGAGCCGGTTGAAAATGCCTACCGCGAACAGGACAACGAGAACAACGATAATGAGAAGAATAACCCCGACGTACATAGCCTACCTCTTCTTTGTAGCTGATGTTTCTAGTGTAGCATAAGAGTTTTTATTGCAAAAGCCTCTTGGTATCTGGACTTATGTCCTTTTTTCAGCCGCTATGGCGTACCGCTCGAGGCATTGGCCCGGGCATGCTGCAGATGATACTACCACGCGGCGAGCGTGGAGCCAATGAAATCCATTTCTTGCACCTGTTTGGTGGTTGGTTGGTGTGGCCTTTCCTCTCCAGGTTTTTTATTCCAAGAGGCTGAGAGTACAGCCTCGCCAAGCATCTTCCCAAATACTTCGGAGGAAGGATCAAACGCTCGATAGTAGTCTGAGAGATCGTTCTTCAGCATTTCTATCATAGCGAGAGGGAAGTTTGTGCGCCATCGAGCGCCAATCATTTGTTCGTAGACCGGGATATTGGCGCGGACCATATCAGGTATGGAAATGGAAAAAGTTGGCGGGGTGGATGAGGGATCGATTGCGGCATAACCAGCTACTGTCGTCTTTCGCCCGAGCGAAGCAATAAACGCATCGTTTTTAGTGTGGTCGGTAAGCGGCGGAAGGGTAAGAGCGAACAGAGATCCGTGGCAGCTAATAGGAAGCTGGACGGAACTCGATTGAGTGTTACTCAATTGGCGAACATTTAACGCTGTGCATACGGAGGCTACAACTGGTGAGAACAGCGCCGCTCCCGCTGCCCCAACGCTGCGTACAAGGCGTAAAAAAGAATCTCTACTCATGTCACACCATCTTCCTCCAGAGTAGACATGCGAGATGGCTGTTACGATGCATGCAGGGACCACTGCAAGCGTGGCATAGAGCAGTTGAAGGGTTGAATGAGCAATTGCCATGAGACGTATGTCGAGCTGGTAGTCCTTTGTGTCTCGTGGCGATGGCGTGCCGATTTTTGCCGCTCTTTGCTGTTCGGCGGCATGAAAAAATGATTTTTGCATCCATATTGATGGAGAGACGATGGTCATCGGAAGAGACATAGGTTTCCTCAAATAAAAAGTTTCAATAAAGCTACTATACAGGCCTGGTTTTTTTGAAGTCAACATAAATTTAATTTTTTGATAAAAAAAGAAATACTGTCTTCCGCGTTTTGATAGTTGTGTTACACTCTTCGACAAATGATTTCGAAGAGGATGTAGGGATGATCGTCTATTCAAAGAAACTCATGCAATTCATCAATGAGATAAAAAATACTGTACGTGGAATTCTGATTCGTGAGGTTGGTCTGAGAGTGACTGTGGACCGTTTTTATGACCGGATGCAACGCTCTTCATACCCGATACATGTCGTGATTTTTAACGACACCAATCAGTTAGGATACTTTGATGCCGGTTTTTATGAGCTGGGTTTTAATGAA
>JAJZPP010000087.1 GCA_021811115.1 bacterium
GGGGTTCAGCACGCTTCCCGCCTCCAAATCGCTCCCCTACCTGACCCCCCTTCTGTTCGACACTTCTCCGTCGATCCGAACCAGAGCTGCGGGAGCCATGCTGGCCTCACTCTATCGTTAGGATTCGGGCATAAAAGTGCCAACAAAAAATAGAAAACGTATCGCATACGCCAAGTTTGTATCTTTTCATCAGCGCAGAGGCGCTGCGCGCAACAGAGGCGCAGAGAACGCAGAGAAATTTTTGAGGGCTTCGCCCTAAAAGGGCAATACCTCGCCCTGAGAGAGATCCTCTTCTTCAGCATTCAAAACACAACGTCTAATTCCGTTTTTTAGAATGGGAACATTAAAATTAATCAATAACCCTACATGTTTGTCAAGCAAACGTAAGTAGGTGAGAACTGGTGCTGCATGGACAGGCAAGATTGTCTCTATTGACTTGAGCTCAACCACAACTTTATTTTCTATTAAAAAATCCACACGAAAGACAATGTCAACTCTCTTGTTTTTGTAAATGAGCGGAGCAACCATTTCTTGCTTGTAACCCAACCGTCGTTCATCAAGTTCAATGATAAGACAAGCCTTGTAGGCTGATTCTAAAAGGCCTGGCCCTAAGGTCCTATGCACTTCAATGGCCGCTGCAATTATAGTGTGGGTGAGATCTTCGTCTTTATATTTAGCCATTTTCTCTGCGTTCTCTGCGCCTCTGTTGCGCGCAGCGCCTCTGCGCTGATGAAAAGATACAAACTTGGCGTATGCGATACGTTTTCTATTTACCCTGAAAAGCCTCGCGCTCATGTCCCATGCTTTTCATGGATTATGTGGTTAAATAAATGTTTTTTGCAAGCCAAACGAAGACATGTTCTCAGTACACGGCGCGAGAAAAGAGCTCCTCATCAACGAGTGCTTGACGATTCTTATGGTATTGGAGGGTAACAGACTCCATCATCTCATCAATACGCTTTTCGGCCACTTGCATTAAGGCCAAGCGGCTGGCATTTTCACTCGCCAGCGAAGCGGCACACGCCCGAAAGATGGATAAAAAGAGAAATTCCCGAATCAATGCTGTCAGCGCCTCCTCGACATCCCCTATCACCTCAGGCAGCTGGTTGGTTGGCCACTTTTTCTCAACCATGGAGTCAAGCCAATTGACGTCGAGAGGGAGCAGATTGCAGGAGGTCGGCGTATAGGAGGCACCCATCCCAGGAGCATTATAAAAAATCTGCAGTCGATCTAACGACTCCCCTTCGCTGTCGATCGCTTCAAGGATCTGGCTGATCAAGTGGGCGATCGCTGTGACGGATGTGGGGACTTGAAGGCTGTTTCGTACTGTCACTTGGGGGATGTGAGACACCGTCCAATGGAGCCGTTGCCCGACAGCCCATACGATTGTTTTAGCCTGTGTAGAAGCCAGCTGCCCTCGCATATAATCACAAATCTGATCATTAAACGAACCAACCATTCCCTGATCGGTTCCAAAAATGATCACGCCCATCGTCTTGACCGCAACCTCCTCGCGCCGAATCGCCTCTTGAATCCATGGAGCCGATCGCAAACAGGCCATCATTCCCAACTCGATACTTTCGGAATAGCGCGTGGTCGCTTCGACAGCCTGTTGGTAGGAGGAGATCCTCATGGCAGAAAGTATTTTTATGGTCTTGATCAACGATTGGAGAGAATGGATACTTCGTAGCTTCTTTTTCAGCCCGCGGATCCCATCGCTCATATCGCCTCCCTCGCAGCCGCCAGGAGCATCTGCCGCATCCCCTCATCCAGCGGCTTGCCTTCCACAATAGGATCTCGAACAGAAGGAGGCAACAGTGCCGCCGCCGCCTCAAGCTTGGCATGGGCTTCTGGAAACTTTTCTTCCGAGACATCATCCAACAGCCCCTCTGTACAGGCGAGCAGGATGAAAATTTGGGTACACACATCCAGCGGATGGAGTCGATTCTGAAGCAGCGACCAGCGAATCCGCCGCCCATGTTCTAATGCACGACGCGTCGATTCATTCAATTGGGTACCAAATCGAGAAAACTCCTCCAGCTCTTGAAACTGAGACAGATACAGCTTTAAATTTCCTGCAACCTCTCGATACGCAGCACACTGCGCCTTGCCCCCAACCCGAGAGACGGAGAGGCCGACCTCAATCGCAGGAAGCACCCCCTTTTCAAACAGGTCGGACGACACAAGAATCTGCCCATCCGTAATCGAGATGAGATTGGTGGGAATGTAGGCAGAAATATCCCTACTCTCTGTCTCGATAATCGGCAACGCTGTCAATGAGCCGCCAGAGCTCACGTGCGTGGCCCGTTCCAACAGACGCGCATGGAGGTAAAAAATGTCACCTGGATACGCCTCACGCCCCGGAGGCCGCCGCAGCAAGAGCGAGAGCTCTCGGTACGCCTTCGCATGCTGCGTCAGGTCATCGTAGACGATGAGCACATTCTTCCCCTGCCCCATGAAATACTCAGCCATGCTGGTGGCTGCGTACGGAGCCATGTACCGCAAGCCGGGCGCCTCGTTTCCTTCGACCGCCACCACGATCGTGTACTCCAGAGCGCCGTGGGAGGTTAAATCTGCAATAACTTTGGCTAACGATGAGCTTCGTTGTCCGATAGAACAGTAGACACACAACACGTCTTTGTCACGCTGGTTGACGATGGTATCAATGGCTATGGCTGTCTTGCCGGTCTGTCTATCTCCCAGAATCAGCTCGCGCTGTCCAAGTCCAATGGGAACCAAGGCGTCAATTACCTTTATTCCAGTTTGCAGCGGCACAGTTACGGGAAGTCTGCTGATAATGGGGGGCGCCTCCTGTTCGATGGGCCATCGAGCCACACTCTGAATACTCCCCTTGCCGTCGATAGGCTTCCCCAGCGCATTGACGACACGCCCAAGAAGCTCTTCTCCTACGGGCACATCCATCACCCGTCCGGTTCTCTCCCCCTCCATACCGGCACGAAACGACGTGATATCATCCAGCAGGATCACGCCAATCTCATCCGCCTTCAAGTCAAAGGCACAGCCATAGTGGCCTCCTTCAAACCGAATGAGCTCTTCACAGCCGACGTGGGGCAGACCCGAGACTTTTGCAATGCCACTTGATAGAGAGGTGATGCACCCGATCTCTTTCTGCACACAACGAGGTTCAAACCGCTGTGATGCTTCACTCAAAGTGGTTACAGCCGATGTCAACAGCTCCTTAAAGAGCTTCTTCTCGTTTCCAGGCATGAATAGCCTCCTCAAAACCTGAAAGATATGAAGCCAGATTCCAAGACATCTTGTGTCCCGGCGTCAGCAATTCTATGCCGAAGAGTAACTCTGGAGCTACCTCAAAAGACACATCCCCTCCAATTTTCTTCATTATTGCCTCTTGCGTCCCCTTTGAGAGCGGATATACCGTACGCACAACCCTCTGCCCTCCTTCGTGCCCTAACCCTTGCCCGAATCCAAGGAACCGATCAATGCACGCCTCCTCCAACTCCTTCCCAGAAAGATCCTTAATAGCTTTCGCAACAACGCGCCCCAGCTCTTTTTGCACAAATCCATCCAAGGAGTGGTGTACATCCCTCTTTTCTTCCTCAAGCTGTTGGTACCACGCCTGTTTTTCTTTCTCGACTTCCCTCTGCGCCCGCGCGGTCCATTCCTGTTTCATCCCTTCCACCTCATGACGAAGGCCCTCCAACATACTCTCCTTGTTTTTCTCAAATGCCGCATTCTTCGCTTCAAACTCATCCCGAAGGCGCTCCACTTCCCGTTCCTTCTCCGCAGTTCTTTCCATTCCTAGCACGATTTCGTTCCGGCGAGCATCCATGGCGTCGAGAACGGGCCGATATAGAAATTTTTTTAGAAGCCAGACCAGAAAAAGGAAATTAAGAATTTGGATGCCAACGATCTGCCAATCGATAATCATAAAAACCTAGCCAGCAAGTTTTGAAACGACGTAATTCCAAAAAGGATTTGCAAAAATGAGAATCATCGAAATTACTAAACAGTAGATAGCAATCGATTCAATCATAGCCAACCCAACAAACAGGGCTCGAGTGACCGCCGTCGTAACGTCAGGCTGCTGCGCGATCGATTGCAGAGCCGAAACGATAGCCCTCCCTTCGGCAATGGCTGGAGCAATGGTTCCAACCGCGATCGTGAGCCCTGCCATGATGATGGAGACTAAAGCAACAAGATAGGCAATATCCATAGTAACCCTCATGTAGTTGGTTTCTCAGCCACTGTTTGCGTCACAGCGCTGATGTAGACAATGGTAAGTACAGAAAAAATATACGCTTGAATAAGCGAGGTAATGAGCCCCAGAATATGGAATAAGACCGGAAAAATAAAGGGGGCGACGCTTATCAGGATTCCTGTGATCATGGTTCCGCTCATCATATTCCCAAACAGACGGACGGCCAACGCCAGCGTCCTGGTCACATCGCTCATCAGATGAAAGGGGAG
>JAJZPP010000088.1 GCA_021811115.1 bacterium
GAAGTCCCGTAAAATTCAGGAAAGGAGGTGTATCATGACTTCTCATGCGCATTCACGAATGACCATAGATATTCCACCAGATGAACATAAAAAATTAAAGGCCGTGGCCGCTCTTCTGGGCGTGCCGTTAAAAGATCTTGTCCTTAACTGTCTTCGAAAATATGTTTTAAGTGAGAATATTCCAAACGCGGAAACAACTGCATGTTTTAAAGAAACTGATGAAGGCAAAAATCTTGTTCGTTTCAAAGATGTAGAGGATTTGATCAATACGTTAGGGATTTGACATGCCCATCGAAATCATAACAACCAATCGATTTCTGAAAGAAGTAGCTTTAGCCAAAAAGCGAGGCAAGGATCTCTCAAAATTGAAGGAGATTCTTCGAAGGCTGGCTGCGGATGAAAGTTTAGACGGTAGATATAAGAATCACAAACTCGCCGGAAAATTCAAGAACAGGTGGGAGTGTCACCTCGAGCCTGATTGGCTGTTCGTATACCTCAAAACAGAAACGCAGATCATTTGCGAACGAATCGGAACCCATTCGGATCTTTTCGAGTAAAAAGTCTCTCAAATAGGTTTTTTAGCCAGTTGGTTCAAAAATTCCTGGAAAACGGCCGTGGAACGAAGCGGAGCGAGCCATTCATCCACCTGAACTTCATCCACCGAAGGAATGGCCCCTACATCGGCCGAACGGTGGAGAATTCTCATCGCCTCAGCAAAATTTCCCATCAAGGAATACAGGCACCCCAGATGGTACAAGGCGTGGTCGTTACCCAACGAGACAGCCTGTACCAGGACTTCCTCAGCACGAAAAAACTCTTGCGGAAGCCCATTGGTAGGGCGGGCTAGGACCCCCCGATGAATCAAGGCAAGACCGTACCCCTCAAGCCCATCGTCATCATCCGAATTCTGCTCGAGGTACTCTTCAAAACGCCAGATCGCGGTCATAAAGTCGTCCGACTCTTCAGTTATCTCAGCATAGTGGAGTGAAGCATACGCCAGGTGGTAGAGAACACGATGGTTGGAAGGATCGGCCTGGCTGAGATTGGTGAAAATCTGGATCGCCTGTTCACACGGCTCCTCATCATCAGAAAGATCTCCCACTAAATCAATAGCGCACGCCCAATCACACTCCCAAGAAGGGAATCGTTCCGCAGAGAGTTGTAACGCCTTTTCATACGCCTGAACTGCCTCCCCTGCTGAATCGACATCGTCTGTCCACTCAGCATATGCCATGAGCGCATTGCCCCAGTCATGCCAAAATGATGGGATCTGGGCATATGTTGATCGGGAAGCCAGCAGGAAACAGGCCAGAGCCTCCTTGAACATCTCTTGGGAGTCATGCCACTCAGCCGATGAGGCTTTTACAAGAGCCAGAACATGCCAGAGCAGGGCGTTTTGAGGATGCTCCTCAAGGCCTTTTTGCAGAAAAGTGAGGGAAGCATCAAAAAAGGTGGAATCGGCAAAGTAATGGCCATACGCATACTGGCACAAAGCGGCGGCTGCCCATGTTTCTGGATGGACCTTTTCCCCTTTTGGAGAGAGCGAGAGGGCTCGTTTGGCATAGTCGTTGGCGGAATTCAGGAGCGAGAGTTCGTCTTCCTCGGCCCCCCACAGTAAGGTTTGGGAACACAGAGCACACGTCAACGCACTTTCAATTCCAGATTTTTCAGCTTCGTAAAACTTAGGAAGAGCCTCTACCATGAGCTCATGATCATGCCACAGCCTCCCTCCTCGAAAGAGCAGATGGCCTAACCGCTGCCACACAACACCCATTGTTTGATCCAGCCCTACAGCCTCATAAAAGGCTGTCAACGCCTTCTCAAAATAGTCTCGATTGCCTCTGCTATCAAACAGGTAGTGGTAACAGCAGCCGAGATTAAAGAGCCTCTTGGCTTTGTCTGGCGGAGGCGAATCTGTAGAACTCTCAATGGAGACCGTATACAACTGAATGGCCTCATGGATCAGCGCCTCGTTCGAGGTGATGAGCGCCAGCTCAACCATGGCATTGGCGTAATCATTGTAAAAATCGGCGTGGGCCAAGCCGTATTGGCGAGCCTGCTCATAGTGTTCCAGAGCAGACCGAACGTCAACCGGTTCCTCAGACTCTTTGTAGAGCAGAAACCAGACAATCCCCCAGTGCCAATAAAAGGCAGGAGGGATAGAACGAGGATCGGGGACCAATTCTGCGGCAGCGGCAAACGCTTTTTCTGCCTCAAGGAACGCCTCCCCATTCTTTTGGAGGACACCCAGTCGAAGCGTGGCGCTCGCCAGGCTGTAGTGGGCGTCGAAAAAGCCCCCATCAAGCGCTATGGCACCTTTAAGTGCCTCCACGGACTCTTGGAGGTCTTGAGGAGACTCAGAGAGCGCCAAGAAGGAACCGAGGCGAAACCAGGCCCGCGCGCTCGTGGGCGTGAGCCGACACGCGGACCGAAAGGAGGAGAGCGCCTGGTTGCGGCTCTCAGGAGTGGTCACCCTGGCACTCGCTTCAGCGCTGAGCAAGAAGAGTTGGGCGAGCTGCTCCTTTTCGGCCGGTTGGAGCGTCACCCACGTCTCGTCAGTTGAGAATTTTTGCAAAAGCTCATAGGACTGGGACGACAAAATGCAGGAAAAGACTTTTTGAAGATGGCTCTGTTCCGTCATAGTAGGGATCAATCTTTAAAGTATTCACCAGTATAGCGCGATGTGCTACATTTGTGCTTTCTCTTTCTTAGGAGCCGTGTATGAAGCCAAATTTTAAAATTATTTCAATACTCATCATGTGTGGTATAAGCGTGCAAGCAATGGCAACAAATAGATTTATTATTAAGTACAAACCAAACGCCACTCAAGCTGCTTTCTTATTAGCGCATCAGGGTGTCGATAAAAAGAAAGCCGAAGAGTACGTCAGAGAGCAGCTCATGTGGCCACTATCGCAGGAAAAAATAGACGCCTTGTCAAAAGCCGCTGGAGTTCAAGCGAAAGACTTCATGAGCATAGCTACTGGTGCGCATGTTATTATTTTAACTAAAGATTTAAATGAAAAACAAACAGAGCAGTTTATTCGTATCGTTCAACAAGACAATAGCGTTGCGTATATCGTGGAAGAAGGAATGCTATCTGCAGCATCCGCTCTAGAGCCATGAGGATTGTTGCAATGGAGGGGGGTCAATCTTTACCAGTGTATTGCGGTACATCTTGTATAACTTCACGCGCCCTCAACAAAAAGTGGACGAGCGCGGAGATCCTCTCAAGAGTTTTAGGAAAAAAAATATGCACAGTCATGTGATCCCGAGTCCCTTAAACCATTTATCTCCTCTGATGGCGCGCTTTTTGCAGGAAAGCCCTCCACTCCCTGTTCTTAGTGAAAAATCGATTGGCGAAATGAGGGCTCAGTTCCGTGAGCGGTATAGAAAGCTCAATGACAAGGCTCCTACCCATGATTTAGCTATTTCCCAATCTTCAGTTCCCACATCCCAAGGACCCCAGCAAGCTCGTCTTTATATTCCCCGAATGCATGGTCCCTGTCCAGTGCTCTTGTTTTTTCACGGTGGTGGGTTTGTTTTTGGTGATCTTGATAGCTTGGAAATTTTTTGCGGAGAAATATCCGATTTTGCTGACTGTATTGTTCTTTCGGTGGATTATCCATTGGCACCGGAACATCCATTCCCCGCGGCACCAAAAGCCTGTTATGAAGCGACAGTATGGACGAACAAGCATGTGGCAGAATGGGGAGGAGAGGGGCTTTTCTTGATTGGATCAAGCGCAGGCGCCACCCTTGCGGCAGCGGTGACTCTGATGATCAGAGCGAGAGGAGGCCCTCAAATACGCGGACAAATTCTCCTCAACCCCATGATGGATGCTAATTTTGCAACTCAATCGTACGTTGAATATGCCACTGGCACAAACATCACTCGTGAGCAATGCATTTGGTTTTTGTCACGCTATTGTCCAGACAGTTCGCAATACACCAACCCTTTACTCTGCCCTCTGCAAGCCACTTATTTTGACGATCTTCCAAGAGCTATGCTCGTCACAGCAGAATGTGACCCGCTCAGAGATGAGGGGAGGGCTTACGCGAAGAAGTTGCAGGAAGCCAATGGAGCATGTGAAGACCTGTGCTATCCAGGTATGATCCACGGGTTTGCTACACTACCGATTGATTCTCCAGAAAAGCGGGATGTCATTAGGAAGATAAAAGATTTTATTCACAAATAAACGTACCAGTTCGGATACCCCGACGAGGGGGTATCCGAACCTTGGACCCTGAAGGCAAATTGTGACTCAGACTTTTTCGCTTCCTATTGTGTCTTCGATGCTGCCGATGATTTTCTTGATTTCCGCAAGTCGGGCTTCTTGTGAGGCCAAATCCTGTCCAGCGACATTATATCCTGTTTTTAAAAGACC
>JAJZPP010000089.1 GCA_021811115.1 bacterium
ATGTATTGCAACATTCAAATAAAAGAATAGCAAATCGGTGGTGATGTGCTTGGAAGAAGGAAACAATCGAAGAACCGAGCAACCCGGTCCAATTTTTTTCACCTGAAGGGTAGACCGCCGGCCACAAACTTCCAGCCGGATCTTTATCCCCGTGGCCTGAGTAGTAAAAGAGAACAATATCCTTGGGGTATTGCTTTAATGGAAGAAGCGCTTTTTTTATCGACGGAATACGGCATCTATTCCCCTTCACCACGCGTACCTGTAAACCAACCTGGAGATGGTGAGCGAGGGCAGCTACGCTCTTTTTCATATGGTCCAAATCAAGCTCTGTCGCCTTCTCAGTCTCATGAGCATAGGTGTCAGTCACAAGAAGCGCCCGCAGGGTCACTTTCTCCTGGGATGAGAAGAGATGTGATGAAATTGCAAAAAAGAGTACCGAAACCAAAATTTTCATTGACAATCCTTCTTATTAGTACTTAGCGAAAAAGTATTGCGACACTTTACATTTTGTCAACGTTGACATTTTGTCCTTAACTTTAGTATCGTAAAAGGCCACTTGCACTGGTAGCTCAGTGGATAGAGCATCTGGCTACGAACCAGAGGGTCAGAGGTTCGACTCCTCTCCAGTGCGTTGATCCATTTTGTATACTGCCGTGAAGCTACTCTCTTTTTCATCAGGTCCACTCGAGAATAATGTCTACATGATCGTCTGCGACCACCAGGCTGTGGTCGTCGATCCCGCTTTTGGCAGCCTCTCAGGAGTTGAATCGCTCCTCGCCGAACACAAGGCTGAGCTGATCGCCATCTGGATCACCCACTCTCACCTGGATCATACGGCCGGATGTAGCGACCTTTTACAACGGCATCCTGTTCCGCTCCTCATTCATTACGCTGACGCAGAGAATCTCACCCATCCTGGGAGCGACGGATTACCCGCATGGTCTGGATTTATTCCTGTTCAGCCAACTGGGTTTCTCAAAAATGGGCAAGAACTCTGTGTGGGAAGCAGCCGCTGGACCGTGATCCATACGCCGGGCCATTCTCCCGGAAGCCTCTGTTTCTACAATGCTGCAGCAAATCTACTCCTGACGGGCGACACCCTGTTTCGGGGGACCATGGGCGCCATCTCCTTTCCCCAATCATGCCCTGAGATGATGGGAGAATCCCTCCTTCGTTTGGCCGCTCTCCCATTAGAGACAAAGGTCTACCCAGGCCATGGCCCGACGACCACCATTGGGAAAGAGAGGAACTGGATGATCAGAGAAACCAACTGCGGGAAATAGGCTCCTTTGACATAATCAGTATAAAAAATAGGGAGGCTTTCCTTGATATTCGATGGGTTGCTTTCATTTTTCGTTGCCCTTGTAGGTCTTGGCATACTGGTTCTTATCCACGAGTTCGGCCACTACCTGATGGCACGTCGCGCTGGCATGCGCGTTGAGATGTTTGGCATCGGCTTCGGTCGGCCAATGTTCTCATTCATGCATAACGGTGTTCAATTCAACGTCTGCTGGATCCCCTTTGGCGGCTATGTGAAGATAGCCGGCATGGAAGGCAAGGGCTATGAGGCCCCAGACGGCTTTTTCGCAAAGAGCCCGCTCGCTCGAATGAAGGTGGCGATTTGTGGTCCACTGGCAAACCTGCTCTTTGCCCTCTTCGCCTTTTCCGTTATCTGGCTCAGCGGTGGTCGCGAAGAACCTTTCTCAGATGTGACGGCCCGCGTTGGATGGGTGGATACCAATTCAGACCTCTATGCCAAGGGCGTTCGGCCTGGCGATTTGGTTCTCGCCTATAATGGCAGCCCCATTCATGGAGCCAAAGACCATTTCTACGCCGCCATGACCAGCGGACCCAAAGTCAAGGTTGAGGTAGAGACGCTGCGCCCCTTCAAAGAGAATGGTCGAATACTTCAAACAGAAGCGCGCGTGTATCAGCACCCGTTTGCCCTCGAAAAGGGGATTCTGACTGCAGGAATTCTGGCACCAGCCAATTTCCTCGTCTGGAATCCGCCAGCAGGCACTCCGCTTTCAGCAGCCGAAAAAGAGAGCGGCATCCTCCCAGGCGACAGGATTGTCTGGGTCGATGGCGAGCTCATCTTTTCACAGCTGCAACTCAATGCCATCCTCAATGATAAATGTCTCCTCGTCACAGTAGTCCGAGATGGGACATTCAAACAGCTGCATGTTCCACGTTTGCCTGTCAGCGAGATAAAAATAACCCCTGAAGTCAAAGGAGAGCTCTCCGACTGGCTCTACGAGTCGAAACTCCCCTCAACAAAACTCAACAATCTCTGGTTCCTCCCCTACAACCTGACCAGCGATGGTGTTGTCGAAGCGGAGCTGCCTCTCTTCGATGAGAAAGAGATCAAACTGCCGTATACCGACCATCTCCTCCCAAATGACAGAATCGTCGCTGTCGAGAACCAGCCGGTCGCAACAGGGGCGCAGATCCTGACAGCCTTTCAAGAGAAGCATGTGCTTGTGATTGTCGATCGATCAACTGGGAAGCAGGTTTTTCCTTCTTATGAAAATGCGGACGGCCTCTTCAGCGACGCGTACCATTCGCCCAACCTCGCCGAGATTATCCAGTCCATTGGAACCCAGCATGCCGTGATGCAGAGTGGCAGCTTCGTCCTTCTTAACCCCATCGCCCCCAAGACTCGTAGAGAGCTTTTGGAGGCATCGGGCCAAAAAGAGGAAGTGGTGGCGCTGCGAGCTGAGGAACAAAAAAGCCTCCAGGCGATCGAAGATCCGCAATTGCGACGGGTGGCAGAGCAAAACTTCCTGGCCCGCGACAAGCAGCTCTTCTTGGGCCTCTATGGGGTCCACGACATTGAAGTCATGTACAACCCCTCTCCTATTGCCATGTGCGAGTCCATTGTGAAGGAGGTCAAACAAACGGTCTCCGCCCTACTCGGTGGGTATTTGAGCCCCAAATGGATGGCTGGACCGGTGGGCATCCTCCACGTCATTCAGGAGCAGTGGTCCATAGGCTACAAAGAGGCGCTCTTCTGGCTTGGCATGATTAGCTTGAATTTGGCCATCCTCAACCTCGTGCCACTTCCTGTCTTGGATGGAGGATACATCCTCTTTTCCCTCTTCGAGATGGTCACAGGCATAAGGCTCAAGCCGGAGACAATGGAAAAAATCATCCTCCCCTTTGCGGTGATCCTCGTCCTCTTTTTCTTATACCTCACCTACCATGACGTGATGCGCCTCTTCTCCCATCTGTGGAGTTCGTGGAGGAGTGGGTGATGAGCCGTGGACGGCTGAAGATTTTCCTCGGCTATGCAGCCGGAGTAGGCAAAACGTACGCCATGCTCGAAGGGGCTCGTCAGCGCAAGGCGGAGGGGGTTGATGTTATCGTGGCCCTTGCGCTCACCCACGGCAGAAAAGAGACGGAAAAACTCCTTGAAGGGCTTGAGATAATCCCCACCATGCCCATCTCCTACAAAGGGGTCAAGCTGGATGAACTGAACATAGACGAGGTTCTTCGCAGGAGCCCTCAGCTCGCGATCGTTGATGAGCTTGCCCACACCAACGTCCCAGGCAGTCGCCATACCAAACGGTACATGGATGTCGAAGAGCTCCTTGAGGCCGGCATAGATGTCTACACGACACTCAACATCCAACACCTCGAAAGTTATCAAGACCCTATCGAAGAGGCGACTGGCGTCTCCATCCGAGAACGGGTCCCAGACCGTATCCTCGACGATGCTGATGAGATAGAGTTGGTCGACATAGCCCCAGAAGAGCTTTTGGAACGATTACGTCAAGGCAAGGTGTACGTACCAGAGCAGGCGGCTCGCGCCATCCACAAATTCTTCAAGATGGAAAACCTCCAGCTGTTGCGCGAGATATCGCTGCGCAAAACAGCCGCTATCGTTGACACCGACCGCTCCAAGGTGCACGGAGAAACGGCCCCCAGGCAGGTGGCGCCAAAACTGCTCGCATCCATAGGGCCAAGCCCGTTCAGTGAACGGGTTATTCGGGTGACAAAACGGCTGGCCGACATGCTCAAGGCCGAGTGGTTTGTCGCCTCTGTAGAAACCCCTGAAGCCTCCTTTCGTTCGGAAATGGAGCGCACTCAGCTCACAAAGCACCTCAGGCTTGCCGAAGAGCTTGGTGCTAAGGCCATCACTCTCCCTGGCGAATCGATTGCTGACACTATCTTCTCCTACGCCAAATCACACGGAATCACCCAAATTATTTTGGGCCACTCTCTTCTGTCATGGTTCAAACGGCTGTGGACCCGTTCCCCGGTCGACGAACTGGTCAAAAAGGGTGGAACAATTGACATTTATGTCATTTCCAGCGGGCACAAAGAGGATATAAAAATAGAGGCG
>JAJZPP010000090.1 GCA_021811115.1 bacterium
TTTTGTCTCCATGCTTAATGATTTAAGCAGCATGAAGTTAACAACTTTCCCTGTCCAGTTTTTGGGGTCCACTATAGTGAGGCGAAGCACTCATGGCCGTTTCTTTATGGTCCCTAAGCTTGCTGGTTACCTAACATGGCGGCTATTTGACCAAAGTACAGCTACAGAATAGGTTCGTCTAAAAACCGCTGGGAAGCAACGCCGTGAAGATCAACAAGATGTTGACTGAGACAGACAAGAGACTCTTCTCCTTCAGATCGAGCTCGATCAAAGAGTGTGGGCAGTAAGGTGGCCACGCGATCGGCTACCTTCTTGCTAAAATCCTTCGTCCCGTGGCTCACATGATTGGCTAAACGCGTTGCAGTAGATCGTGCGGCCTGTATCATGCGATTCTTTTCATCCTCGGTAAGAGTGGATCGCGTGGCTGAAAAGAGTCCGAAGATTTGCTCGGGAAGCTGCTCCAATAGCTTCATTGGATCCCCTGAATGCGCTAAGGATGTTGCAAGAGTACGTGTAGTAATTTCAGGTTGGAGCGACATTTTATCCATAACCAATCCTCTTATTAATCGAAAGAATAATTATGTCAGATCGTTAATATTATGTAAAGAAAGTTGCCTTATATTAAAAAAATAAATCACAGATCTATTGCCTCAGTACTTTGTCGATCAGGTCGGGACGAACCCGGAGGGTCCGCTCAAACGCTTGAGTCTTTCGCCAAGCATCGATTTTGGCATGATCTCCAGAGCGAAGCACATCAGGCACATGATTTCCTTCAAAAACAACCGGCTTGGTATAGTGCGGATGATCAAAGAGACCCGCCTCAAACGAATCGGACGCTGCCGCCTCCTCATTCCCTAAGACACCTGGAATGAACCGTGCCACCACATCGATCACTACAAGAGCAGCCAGGCAGCCATTTGTGAGGACATAATCCCCAATACTCAACTCCTCATCGACGTCACTCTCAATTGCCCGCTGATCAATCCCCTCATAGTGCCCACAGAGCAGAATGAGGTGGTCGACGGTGGCAAGCTCTTTGGCCTTTTTCGGAGTAAGGAGAGGGCCTTGAGGAGAAAGGTAGATGACTCGTGAGTAATCACGCCGTGTCGCTCGAATGGCAGCCACAACAGGCTCTGCCATCATCACCATGCCTGGACCACCGCCAAAGGGCCGATCATCTACCCGGCGATCCTTTCGTGAAGAAAAATCACGAATATCCACGGTTGAAATCTGCAACAGATTGTTGCGAATCGCCCGTTTGAGAATGCTCTCTTTGAGAGGTCCTTCGATATAGTGCGGAAAGAGCGAAAGGACCTCTATTTCCATCGATTTACGCTTGGCGAACAGTCTGCCGTTGGGCGTACGTCGACACGACAGTGGGAGCCGCCTTTTTGGCCGCAGCCGCTACTGTCGGGGTCATCTTGGCACCTACAGAGAGCCAGTAGTTCAATCGATCCTCTTGGATCGAGAACTGTTGGTTCTCTTTCCCACACGGATTATACAAGCCAATAGCCTCGACATACTTTCCATCACGTGGCGAACGGCTATCAGCAACAACAACGCGGTAACAGACCTTATTCGTGCATCCTTGCTGCCATAACCGAATCTTCAACGCCATACTTTTCCTCCCATCATCTTTTCTAATTGCTTCATTGAAGGCATTTTCTTAAAAAATTGTTTTGCCTGTTTCATCATTTTAACCAATCGATTGACCTCATCGAGGCTCGTACCACTCCCCTTGGCAACCCGTTTTCGGCGGCCCATACTCAGCTCAACGTGCTCTTCTCGCTCCTCTAGAGTCATCGATAAAATAATCGCCTCTGCCCGTTTTAGATCCTTGTCTCCGTTTTCCAGGGGAAGGTTGGGCATGCCGGGCAACATCGTGAGTAACGATTTTACCGATCCCATCTTTTTAAGGGTATTAATCTGTCCCAAAAAATCGGTAAAGGTGAACTCAGACCGACGCAACTTTCGTTCCAGTTCCCGTGCCTCATCCTCCTTGAAGTGTTCCTGCGCCGTGCGGACAAGGTTGATGGTGTCTCCCATCCCCAGAATCCGATCGGCCATGGAGACGGGATGGAATGGCCTCATATCCTGAAGTTTCTCCCCATGCCCTTCAAAGAGAATCGGCTGCTTGGTAACCTCGACTAAAGAGATAGCCGCCCCTCCTCTCGAGGAGCCATCCAGCATGGTCAGACAGGAGCCTGTCACACCGACCTGCTCTGCAAACGTACCGGCAGCCCTTACAGCATCCTGTCCAGTCGCTGCGTTGAGCATCAAAATGACCTGGTGGGGTTTGACTGTCTCTTTGACAGCGACCAGCTCCTCCATCAGTTGGCTATCCACATGTAAGCGTCCGGCCGTATCAAAAATGAGCAGGTCCCACATCTGAGCAGGAGCCGCCTCAAGTGCCTGTTGGGCCACTGTCACAGGGTTTTTCTCCCCTTCCATCCGAAAACAGGCAACGCCAGCCTGTTGGGCCAACGTATGTAACTGATCCACAGCAGCCGGTCGGGCCAGATCACATGCTACAAGACAGGGCCGCTGGAAGCCACTCTTTGCCTTGAGGAAGTGGGCCAATTTTGCCGCATAGGTCGTCTTCCCAGACCCCTGTAACCCACACAGGAGCACCTTTGCAGGCCTCTCGCGCAGAACAAGTGACTTCTCCTCAGAGCCCAGGAGAGCCACCAGCTCATCGTGGACAATCTTGACAAACAGCTGACCTGGAGAGACGGCAGAGATGAGCTTTTGGCCTATCGCCTTCTCCTTGACGCGCCGGACGAACGCCTTGACAACCCCATACTGAACATCAGCATCCAGGAGAGCCAATCGAACTTCATCGATCGCCTCTTGAACATTGTTCTCTGTCAACGCTTTGGCAGAGCCAAACTTGGCAAAAACGGATCTAAACTTTTCGGCCAATGCAGAAAACATCTCTCTATCGCCCCACACAAAAATGAATTATATTGTACCATTCGTCCTGATTAAATGCACGTGATGTACGAGTCTCCCAAAAGGACCCTTTCCACCTGGACTTAGGAACCATCAGAAATGCTACCGCTCCTTTGAGGGGATTTCATCCGGCCGTGGAGGACGCGCTTCTGAAAGGGCCCGGTTGTTTTTTGCCCCAATTTTTGCTCTATATTATTTACACAAAGTTGAGGACAGGAAATACAACGCATACTTATCAAAAAAATGATTCTGCGATATACTTTAGCTTTATCAATAAAACAAAAGCTTTTCCAATGTTGTTTTCCCTTAACTCTGAATCACTAAAACCGCTCTATGCCGTTCTCCGCAGCCTTCCACCTCAAGTCGATACCGGCACGTTGAAACGCGACCTTGATGACCTGAGCTCAAAAACTTTCCACTCTGTCCAAGAGAGAAATCAATACCTCAATACGCTGTGGCATTCCTGGGATCGCCAATTCAATCACATCACGTATACTTCAAGCGATGAGCAGCGCTATGCTCTTCCGGGCGAGGTATTTAGGAGGTTGGAGTCACTATTTCAGGATAGTGACTCCCCAAGCCCTTCAAGTCAATCCTCACCCCCCAAAGTCCCAACACCTCTTTGCGCACCACCAAATATCACTCCACTGTATTCCACCCAGTCTTCCTCAGACAGCCTTCACTCAACCGACAGCGTCCCACCAGCAGAAATGACCACCCTCACTCCAGACCATTCTTCTGACGAGGAACTCAAGGAAAAATCATCGGGTTCATCCGTCTCTGCACAAACCAGAGTGGAACAAGACCACCAAGGAGCGCCCTCGTGTTCAGCCACAGGTACTCTCGCAGCCACATCCTCAAAGATGGAACCAAAAGACCCCTCGCCCCTACATCTCTTCTTCTTTCGCCCAGCGCTAAGCAAGAAGCTGACAGCCTGGTTTAAATCTCTTTATCAGTACAAGGAGAAAGTCGGGGATAGACTGCTCGCTAAGTTGCATACTCTTCCCGACAGGGTATTCCATGACCCAGAACAAGCAGACGAGTACCTATTCCGAATCTTACAAGAATGTATGCTCTACCTTCCCTCAGGCGAAATCGACCCCTTGAGCACCCTGCTTCCCACCGATATGGATTTCCTCGATTTAGGAGATCCCAATCTACTCCATCTCGCCCCCCACACCTTAGCCTTACTCGAAATGACCCCAGAAGTGCTCGCGCAGCTACGATCAGAAGCTCAAGAATTAACTCAACAGTTGTCTCAGATTCAACAATCGGTAGATTCAGATTCCATTAAGGCTGAACAGGCTCTCCCCATTCAAAAAAAACTCGATCAAATCATAGAACAATTACGTTTCTCTATCCTAGATGAACAGGCACGGGCAACTGATGA
>JAJZPP010000091.1 GCA_021811115.1 bacterium
GTCGAGCTCAGCCTTCGGTGCTGTCTCAAGCAGTGACGGAATGCGTGCTCAGAGACATGCATTCTATCATCGCCACCAGTCAAGGTCAACGTGGTGTACTGAGAAAGCCATTCCACATAGGCGCGTGGGCCATGGAATTTGGTGTGACGGATATGGACGTGGTGGTAACCGACGCCAACACCGAAAATATTGCTCATGCAATCGGTCATGTAACGATAGCCTACACCCACATTGTAAGCGGGTTTTTGCCATCGATCAGTCCCTATGTTGCCGAAGCCAAGCACAGTATTGTGCATGTCATCAGCGCGGTAGAGAGGTTGAATCGTGTTCAACGTCCACAACGCGTACTGACGATCTTTGGTGACGATATGACCGGGCAACTTGCCAAAAGCAAGACCAGTGTCGGTACGAGCCAACCAGGTCTCATCTTTAGCGCTGACTGGGCCACCAAACATGCAGGACTTCATTTTGTCCATGCCCATCGTGTACATATTGTCCGATGGCTGTTGATGCATTGTAGCATCGGCTGCCCAGGACAGAGCTGGTACAGCTACGAGAGCTAACAACGAAAGAAAACGCTTCATATTCACACTCCTTTGAAATGCGTTTGTTAAGGTCTCCTATCCTGTAACCTATTGGCAAGAATTTAATCAAGAAAAACGTTTTCAAATTCTCTTTCAATTTCTTTTTGGGCCCCAATTCAACCATCAAAAGATGCCAAACAAAGAGTCAGAGCAAACGAGCTCACGACTACCCTAAAAGCTTAAAAACGTCTTGCACAGGTCACAGGATGGTCAGTCGCAGACACAATGCGCCAGTTCGGGTTATAAATCCAGAAAAATCGTTTCAGCCTCGTTTCAGCCTCCATTTCCAACAAGTGCTGGCATGTATTTGAGGAATCCTCTATACTTCGCTGCAGCTATTTCCAACTAAAGGGAGTTTATGGTTCGGCTAAGTAAACCAGAGCGAAAACGAAGCGTCTCTTTCAAACGTCCTCGCATTGGCGGTCCCAAATCCAAACATGCTGGACAACATATTAAACGCAAAACCCATGCAAATGCCCTCACAGGGGATTGTGCAGGACACGCGTTCATTCCAAAAATCGGGTAGGAGCCTATGTCACGCCATACTAGTTTCGGACGTTCCAATAAGAACGTGAAAAAAAGAAGCGTTTTGAAGCGCTTTGAAAGAATCGATACCCTTAAAAAGCTGGGACGTTGGGCAGAAGGGACCAACCGGGTCACTGGGCTCCCCAAGACACCAGTTCTCTAGGAAAATGGCTTGTACGGTCACCATCTATCAGCAACAACGAGAAGTGAGATTTTGGTTAGCACCTGGCATTCTCGAAGAGATTGTTGCGGTGGTGTTGTGCGATGAAAAGACAGCTGCTGACTGCGTTTCTATCCACTTCGTCAGTGATGTCTCGATGCGGAGGCTTCATCAACGGTATTTTGCCGATCCTTCTTCGACCGATTGCATGAGTTTTCCTCTCGATCAAAAGCCCCCATACGCCTCTCCGCGTGTTCTGGGGGATATTTTCATTTGTCCATTGACAGCTCTCAAGGTAGCCCAAAAACCATCTTCAATCAGCCTAAGCATCGTTTTTTGGAAAGAGATCACATTGTACCTTGTCCACGGAATGCTTCACCTACTCGGCTATGAGGATTCTACTCCAACCAGGCGTCGATTGATGCGTTCTCGGGAGCGGGCCATCCTCAAACAGCTGATGGCCCAGGGACTGACCGCAAAGGGGATCCTTCGAGGCTGTCTTTTACATACTACTTCGACGAGTCCTTGAGGAATCATCCATAGTTTCCGGAGGCAGTGCCGGCATTGGGGTTTTTGTCTGGGGAAGGGGCGTCGAAGGTTGAGGAACAGTCCCCACAACGGAGGGGCGAGGTGTTGCTGAGCTAGCTGGGGGTGGGGTTGTCTGTGGAGATAAAACCATCTGCGGCCCCGTCCAGCCACTCTGCTTCATAGCCGTATCCAACTGGTTAAATTTCCTCACATCCTCCAGAACCACATCAGAGGTTCTTTTACTTTCTATTGCTGCGATAATAGGCTTTTGTAATGATGTCCACAGCCTTTCCAATTTATTTCGATCAGCTTCTTGCGACATATCATACGTGATGCCGCCTGCAAGTTTGGTCCATTGTTTCCCAAATTTCGCACTGAACCCACATCCTAAATAGGTCACGGTTGATTCCGTCATCCTAATGAGTCCTTTAGGCAGATTGACAGCCATATTCTTTTTCCTTATTTTTTATTAATAATATTATTAAATTATTTATTATAAACGGCCAGGCCACTTTCCCTCTAGCAGAGAATGTTCGATTTTTGTAACTTAGGACCCATGATGAATCATGAATCTCAGACAATACTGTTTGCTCTGCTAGCGCTCTTTTGCCTGCTAGGGCTTTTTTTCGTAAGCGCCCTCGGCCATGTCACCTGGCGTCAACGCCGCCGCGTTGCCGAGGCAATCGACGGTTTGTACACTCCCCTTTTTTGGAAGTGGTACAAGTGGCTCTGCGGCGATACGCGAATTGAAGTCTACCAATTTTGCCTCAATTGCACGCGCTACATCTTGACGTTGTTTTACATTATATTATATTGCGCCACTTTTGGGAACATCTCTTCTCTCCCTATTTATTTTTCCCACTACGCCTGGATTGACCTCTTCGAGGTAGTCAAGCTGGTGATAGCCTTTCTCTTTTTGGCCATAACCTATATTAGCGTTTCTGATATTTTTCCGCGTACATGGGCTTTCTACTCCCCTTCATCTCTCTTCCGATGCACCCTGCGCCCAGCCGGCTTTTTCCTCCTCCTCTTTTCTCCCATTTCTGTCCCCATCTGCCGGATCATGAGGCGGCTCTCCCCCCACGCCACCTTCTCAGCCTTTAGCCAACCAAAAGAGGAGCTCATCGATCTTGTAGGCAGTGTCATCGGGGAAGGCGGATGGACGGAGAATGATAAGCGTCTCTTCCAATCTGTACTCAACTTTAGAAACCGGATCGCTCGAGAGATCATGCGTCCTCGCGTCGGACTCTTTTGTGTTCCAGAAAATCTCACCCTCAAACAGGCCGCAGAAATGCTCCAGAGGGAAGGGTATAGCCGGGTTCCTGTTTACCGCGAGACCATCGATACGATCACCGGCGTCCTGTACTACAAAGATGTCCTCTCAAAGTATGTTTCCGCTACCGAAACTCTTCACGATCGTGAAACCCTCCTCGCCTCTCCAGTCAAGATGCTTGTGAAACCGGTTTTCTACTGCCCAGAGACCAAAAAGATTGCCTCCCTCCTGCAAGAGTTCAAGAAACGAAAGACCCACCTAGCCGTCATTGTCGATGAGTATGGAGGAACGGCGGGCCTCGTGACGATTGAAGATATCCTCGAAGAGATCGTCGGGGAGATTTCAGACGAGTATGATGAGCAAGAATCGCTCTTCCATCTCGCACCTGGCGGAGGCTGGATTGTGGATGCCAGAATGAATCTTCTCGATGTCGAAGCAGAGCTAGGCGTCAATATCAATCAAGAGGAAGATTACGATACCTTGGCGGGATACATCTTCTATCGAGTCGGATCCATCCCTCAAGCCGGCCTGATTCTCCACCACGATCGGTTCGAAATTGAAGTGCTCAAGAGTAATGACAGGATGGTGGAAGAGGTTCGCATCACGCCTATTCATCAACTTCAAAAAGAAGAACCTGCATCGTAGGAGGTTTTTCATGTTCCACACCCTCGTTGGCATTACGTGCGGGCTCATTCTTGCGTGGGTCGTTTTTAAGATCAAACACGGGTCGATGCGGCAGTATTCGCTCCTGCTCCTCAAACAGGCCGAAGAGAAGGCCGCCGAGACTCACCATGCCAAGACGATGGATCTGATGCGGCAGGAACAGGCTCTTAAAGATGAAAAGCATGAGATAACCCAACTCAAGATCCATCTCGAGAAAGAGAGTCAGAGACTCAGCAACGTTCATAAGGAAGAGCAAGCCTTAGAGCTACGCCACAAGGCATTATCTGAAAAAGAACGGGCCCTCGACAGATCTCTGGAACAGATCAGCACTCTTTCCATAGCCGAAGCCCGTGCTGAGCTTATCCGAAAGGCAGAAACTGGGGCACGACAGGAGATTGACAAAACCCTACAGAAGCTCTCTTGCGCCTTAGAAGAAGAAAACAGGATCAAGGCTCACAATATCATCCTGACCATTCTCGAGCGAAAAACCCTTGGATTTACGAAGGAGTCGTTTCTTGAAGTGGTCCCCCTCCCAGATCGAACCTGGGTCCCCCGTTTTATTGGCAAAGAGGGGCGCAACAGTAAAAT
>JAJZPP010000092.1 GCA_021811115.1 bacterium
AGTAATCGCCCGTTTCCAACAGTTTGTGGCAGCCAATATCAACTGTTTTGATCGGGAATTGGAAGAGGGCCACGTAACTGGTTCAGCGTGGATAGTCGATAAGGACAGATCCCATGCGCTGTTGACTCATCATAAAAAACTTGACAAATGGGTCCAGCTCGGCGGCCACGCTGACGGAGATCCTGATATTTTTGGGGTCGCATTACGCGAGGCTCAAGAGGAGTCTGGACTGCACACCTTTCAGTCTCTCTCAGATCAGATTTTTGATGTGGATATTCACCTCATTCCAGAGAGGAAAGGAGTGAAAGCCCATTACCACTATGATGTACGGTTCCTTTTTCAAGCGGATCGGGCCGATCCATTGATCGTGAGCAACGAATCGAAAGCTCTCGCGTGGATTGACCTGACACACATTGAGAAATATGTTCAAGAGCCTTCGGTGATGCGTCTTGCCACTAAGGGACCAACAACGCAGAGGTGCTACACGCGACAAAATGTACAAGGTTGGGGTGGTGTGCAAATAAAAGCTGAACTGATATAAATTAGTGTTAATCTATTAATTCTAAATACTTGGAGTTTAATTATATGGATTGTGTTAATGGACCAACTTCCCCTGGCAGCACAACGGTGGGTGATGGGAGACCTCTTCATGAGGTAGCTCGCTCTCAGGCTTCGGCCCCACAGCCAATCCTCAATGGCGAGGTAGAAGCGGTTTATCGAGCCGCTATTGACAGAATGGACGCAAACGAGCAATGCGTACTTGCGGCCCGGTTTGCCACTGGTGAAGGGATTGCGAAGAATCTAGCGCTCTCCGCCCTCCTTTATAAGCAGGCTGCTCAGCAAGGCTTACCCCAAGCGCAATGTGAACTAGGTTTATGCTTTGGGTATGGACGGGGTGTGGCAAAAGACCAATCTAAGGCTGTAAGCTGGTTTATAAGGGCGGTTGATCAAGGGCATGCCCAAGCGCAATATAACCTAGGCGACCTTTTGAGCCCTATTGGGGTGAAGTAAGGGACCATACCAAGAGAGCGAACAATGATATTCATGATAGAATGATACGAATGATAAGAATTTTTATCATTCGTATCATTGTATCATTTTTTTTAATATTTGCTTGGCTGATGGGGTGTAATGAAGACGTAGTGATCAGAGGAGAGCTCCCTTGCGGAACCCAGCCCCCAATTCTTCCCATGAGCCTTATTTCTTTATGGTCCTCAATGGGTGCAGCCGCGGCGAAATGTGCCGCTTTTACAGCGTCCAAGGAGTTAAAATTTCAACTCCCGTCTCAGTAATGAGGAACTGGAGCTCCCATTGGGCAGAAGGCTTTCCATCCGCCGTACGAGCTGTCCAGCAGTCCTTGTGGTCAATGACAGCGTCCGGGACCCCAGCATTAATCATCGGCTCGATCGTGAAGACCATCCCTTGCGTCAGAGGGATGTCGAGCCTGTTTCGACAGTGGGGCACTTGCGGAGGTTCGTGGTATCGAAGGCCAACGCCATGGCCAACAAACTGTGTGACCACACTGCAGCCGCGGCTCTCGGCAATAGATGTGATGGTCTCGCCAATCTCATAGAGGGGAAGACCTGGCCGTAAGATTTGCGCCGATCCCTTCAAACACTCTAAAGAGACATCGACGACCCGTTTTTTGTCCTCAGTAACTGGCCCAAGAGTGACCATCTTGCTGCAGTCACCAAAGTAGCCATTCAGAATGACGGCAAGGTCGATGTTGACAATCTCCCCTTTGTGCAGGGGCGTGTTGTCAGGAATGCCATGGCAGATCACCTCATCGCGAGAGGTGCAGATGCTCTTGGGGAATGGGGGAGAGCCATAGTGAAGAGAGGCGGGGATGGCCCCAGCTTGGATAATCTTCTCATAGGCAAGTCTATCCAACTCGTTGGTTGTCACACCCTCCTTCGCAAAGGCGCACACCTCATCGAGGATTGCGGCCGCAAGGTGGCCTGCCGCTCTGATACCCTCAATCTGTTGTGGCGTCTTCAGGATGATGCCCCACCGCTTCAGGTAGAGGTGGGCTCTCTCTTCGAAGGACTCTTGAGCTTTCGGAAAATGGCACTTCTTCCATTTTTTTCCGCTGCCGCACCAGCAGAGATCGTTCCGGTTGATCATAGGAAGCTCCCTTACCCGCGAATCTTCTGTGGCTTGGCGTTCTCGCCATACACACCGTTGGCGTACCTCTTGGCCATCTCCTCGCACGTAATACGTGGGATGCCTACTGCATGACCGGTTTGACCAAACTGTTCCATCCGTTCGCGACAGAGGCGGCGTATCGCATTGCGCGCCTCTTGCAGGTAGGAACGGGGATCATACTCCTCTGGATGCTCCTGGAAGTAGGTGCGGATGGCTGCTGTCATGGCGAGCCTGTTGTCTGTATCGACGTTGATTTTGCGAACCCCAGCACGAATGGCTCGCTGAATCTCGGTGATCGGAACGCCCCACGCCTGCCTCAGAGCCCCTCCATGTCGATTAATGGTCATGAGAAGATCTTGTGGGACAGAGCTTGAGCCATGCATGACGAGGTGGCAGTCGGGGATGCGTTTGTGGATTTCAAGGATCCGATCGATGACGAGCACATCGCTCGTGGGCTGCTTGGAAAATTTATACGCTCCATGGCTTGTCCCGATGGCAACCGCCAGCGCATCGACTCCTGTTCGCTTTACAAAATCGACCGCTTGATCTGGATCTGTCAGCAATTGGGTTAAGGTGAGCTTGCCGACAGCCCCATGGCCCTCCTCCTGTTCACCGGCGGCCATGTGTTCGAGCGAGCCGATTGTGCCGAGCTCTCCTTCAACGGAGACGCCAACAGTGTGGGCCACATCGACGATGTACCTTGTGACCGCTACATTATACTCATAAGAGGAGGGAGTTTTCCCATCGTCTTCGAGCGACCCATCCATCATGACGCTGGTAAACCCTTGACGAATGGCGCTGATACAGACCTCAGGGCTATTGCCATGGTCTTGGTGGAGCACCATGGGGATGTTTGGGTACAGCTCGGCTGCGGCCAACATGAGGTGGCGCAGGAAAACGTCATTGGTGTACTTTCTTGCGCCGCGGCTGGCTTGAATAATGACTGGAGCCATAATCTCGTTGGCCGCTTCGAGAATAGCCTGGATCTGCTCCATGTTATTCACGTTAAACGCGGCAATCCCAAACTGTTTTTCCCGGGCATAGTCCAAAAGGACTCGTAGAGGGAGTAGAGGCATAGGTGTAAGGCTCCTTGCTTTGGTTTACAACTGGACTTTAGCCTTTTTTCTGGCCCGGCTTCTAGAGAGGCATTTGTCAGAACGAGAGATTTTTGCTTGATCTATGCACGCATATGATCTGCGCAAAAATCTCTCGTTCTGGCAAATGCTCTCTCAGAAGACGGGCCAGAAAAAAGGCTAAAGTCCAGTTTACAAGGTAACTTAACCAGGTTTCGGAAAAAAAGTCCTCAAAAAAGTGGCAGAGTGGTAAACGGTTAAGCGACGTTACGCTTCGCCGACCAGTTCCTCGTTTTCAAAATAGCCTTGTGCCCCATCCACCAGATAGGAAGCAAGATACGGATCCCCCTCGTAGGAGACCTCTACTTCCATCTTGCCACGCTGCTTTGTCGGGCGACAGGTAACGAGAACGTACCCAACATGATCTTGCATAATACGTCGCACCTTCTCGTGCACGTTGCAATTGGCATTAGGCGTATCTGCTTTGGACCGAGTCTGCGGCATCTCATCCCCACAAGGTTGTAAACTCTATTGACCGCACCTTACTTAAGAAGGAGTATTTGTTGCAAAGAAAAAATAAAGGCTCGTTACTGTTGTGCTCGCGCGGCATTATCAGAAAGAATCGATGTGAACGCCTCCAACTGCGTGGCAGCCACTTTCGCGTCATACGATTCCCCGTACTGGTTCTCGTTCACATAGTGAAATCCAAGGTAGGCGATCCCTTCCTTTTCAAGAAAGTTCAGATCTTCAACATAGTGTAGCTTGTCATCGATAAAGATAACTTTTTTGGGCCGATAGCGAAGCTGCCTGAGGAACGCTTTAAAGGCACTCCCTTTCGAAGGACCGTCTGTAAAGAGAATTCCATCTCTGAATTCAACTTGGGGAAGATTCGTGAGGAAAAAGGAGGCATTTGTTGGCGATGTCAGATTCAAGTCTATACCAATAGATGCCAATTGTTTTATTGTGGTATGCGCGAGGCACGGACTCCTGGTTGTTATGGCCATGCACCGTATTGTTTTCTGTTGCACTTGGGCAATGACTTCTGGAGTCGTTTTTTCAATTGGTACGACTTTTGTCACCATCTCGATCGCCG
>JAJZPP010000093.1 GCA_021811115.1 bacterium
CTGCAGTCCACGTGAGGAAATCCATCACTCTTCTTGAAAAGATTGCCTCAGGAAAAAAGGTTGTTCTTTATGACAGAACCAAAATGCCACAAGCTGACCAGAAAGCTGAGCTCCTCGTTACTGCCACACTAGCTGAGGAGCACCATGTGGTTGAAATGAGGGCTGAGGAGGGCGATTGGATTCGGCAGTCTCTTGAAACCGTTCGTTTTAGAACCTTCCAAAAAGTCAATGAAGCAAAGATTGAGCAAGCAAGAGCAACTGGCGATCTTACCTCTGTGGTGTATTTTCAGGAAGAATTGGCAAAAGAATGCGAACGACTGGGAATGCACACCAAAGCCTTAGAGATACGTCGGCACATTGCTCAGCTCTCCCTTCCAGAAGATCATCCTCTAATGGATATGCCAGAGGCATTGCAACAAGGTAGCGAAGACAAACCTCTCCCTAGAATGGGCGCGTACTTTCAATCGCTCGATACCGGAAGTGTAAAAATGGGCACAATTCATGGGGCAAAGCGTCGAGTTATACAACAAGATCCCTCTGACTCTGTTGAATACGTCCGAGACGTCTTCTGGTTCGACCTCAATCTCACCCATTGGGCTCGAGCGGACCTTGAGCGAACTGTCCAGGCCATTCAAGAGCATCCCGAAGAGTTCGAGCAAGCCATTGGACGAAGAGTTCATGTCCGTACACTGCAAGGATCCATGCCAGCTTACGATGAAGCAAAAGGACTATTCTCAATCGAAAAAGGGTGGCATGAGAACGCGCTTAGCATCGAAATCGAAGGGATTGGCTCTGTTTTTATCTACACAAATCCTCACATACATTCCTTTTATAACAGAATGGATATTGTCCTAGACGAGCAATACAATCAATGGCCACACGGACTACGTCACTTGCACTCGATTCTTTCACTGCTCGGCCTTGGGACGGCCCTTTTTCCTTCTCGCCACGAAGATAAAGAACGGATAAAAATATTCACTCTTCTTCATGCTTTCTTCCCTCGGCTGTCATATGTTATGGAACGAGACCCAGAAAACTACCGTATTTCTATACAAGAGTTGCGCAGTAAAATTAGTGCCAGCGAGCCCGCAGCAGCAGCTATACTAACAAAATACCTGGAGGAACACTCTGAACTGTTTGTCAAAGATGAGCTCTACCCAGGAAGACAAACGTACGTCATTTTAGATATGGGAGATCAGATACGCCAGCATGGATGCGGTCTCTTATTCGGAACAAAATGTACTGTCTGCTCTTGTCTACCATGGACCCGGGATAGTGCAGAGGCAAAAAGACAATTCGAACCGATTGCTGCACAGTATGTTGCAAAACTGAAAGAAGGGGTAGTCATGGACAGCAACAGAGAGGCGTATTTGTGTCGAGGAGAACAGACTGGAGGATCGAGTCCACCAACTGATGCTGGTGTCGGAGGTTTAGATAGCGTGTTTACACGCCTTATTCCTCATGCATATGATGGGAAAATCGATATAAGCGAAAGCAGCATCCCCTTTTGCTACGATGGTCTTCGAGTCCTCCTTGACGCTGATGTGATGGGACAGGCAAGTTGTTATGCACATCAGACCGACCGGTTTGGAACAAGAAAGGACCTAAGGAGGACCTCCCCAGAAAGCCCTGCATATTCGCAACGATGGGGATTACCGGAGTTTGCTCTAAAGATGCAGCAGTATGGGGAGAAGGATGCAGATCGTAAGGAACGAGGACAAAGATGGCAAGCTGAGTCGCACACCTCTGCAATGCAAAATGAAGTCATGATTCGTGATCTCGTTCCTACTCGATTTGTGAGAGGGATACTGGTGCCGCGTCAAGAGATGAAAGAGGTTATGATTGCTGAATTCCGAAAAGCCGGACTCATAGAGAATAGGGAAGGCGTAGAATGTGTCGTCCTGCCTGGATGTGTGAAGCCAATCGATGAATTCATCTATGTAGGGAATGTTCCTAGAAAAGAAATGTGGGCAAAACCGACCCGAACGTAATTTCGATTTTGTACAATTTCTCTTTACAAAACGCGCATTCTTTCTATATGAGCTAGTTTAAACGAATGAAAATATTGTTTTTACAAAAAGAATGCCTATGACGACAGGATCGCTTGAGCCAACTACTCCTTCATCTATTCCAAGTCCGTCTGCTCCGTCTCCGAAAAGAGCCGACGACATAACAGTTGTTGCCCTCGCAGCCATGCCAAAACCATCTGAGGCTCCGGCATTTCCACTCATCGCCGAGACCCATCCACAACTTTCGCTTGCTCAGATGAAGTCCCTCATCGAGATTGATCCGATCGTGGCCAAGCTCCCTCCGGATGAGAAAGATCGAGTCATCCAAGCCTGCTTTGAAGCGTACCAAAGGGCTCTTGCCGCTTTTGAGCATGTTGTAGCAGAGGTTGCGTGGAGCTGGCCAGAGGCAAATCAATTTGCTGACGAAGTGTGTCGACGTCTTGTCGAGATCGTAAACGCCTATGCCGAGATTGAGGCGGAAATGCGGGGAGAGACTCCTAGGGAACTCTTGCGCCTCATGACACTTTCTCAATTTTTTTCAAGAGCATCGCTTGACACAGGGGCCGTGGGATATAACCCTCTTTCCATTCAAAAAGCGATGCGTGAAGGCAACTTACGAGAAAAACTAACCTTAGCCAACGTAGCTGTATATGGACTTTTTTTGCAAAAAATCGCAGCCGACCCTGAAATGGTCCGCCGAGTAAATCAAAAATTGGCGGCATCTTCAACAGCGGGATTTCAAATCGATGAAGTGTTCTTGAAGTCTATCGTCGACACAAAAATGCCAGCCTATGTCCAATCACCTATAGTCACAGATCATAGAATCAAAGAGTCTGGAAGAGTGAAACTGCGACCAGCAGCCCCTACACCCCCAAGTCAGGAAGCAGAAGGACCCAAAATCTCTGAATTTAAAGAGCCTTCGATCCGTGAAGTCCGCGCAGGCCTTGAAGACTACGTTTCTGAAGAGGAGTATCACGCCATGAAGCCAGGGCTAGCTAGTAGGAAGGTTGGTGGGCTCGGAGGAGCTCTTGTTTATGGCGTTCTCCCTGGGAGTT
Organism: bacterium; assembly: GCA_021811115.1. Classification (GTDB taxonomy): domain Bacteria; phylum Chlamydiota; class Chlamydiia; order Chlamydiales; family FEN-1388; genus JAJZPP01. Next base: position 3,065 of record JAJZPP010000093.1, read on the forward strand.
CATTTGCCCAACGTGCGGTGGCTCTCGGGGGGCTGCCCGTTGTCACCGGACCGTCTGGAACCGCTGACTCCTTCTTCAAAGTGGCAAAAGCCATGGGGCTGGGGCCTATGATCCATCAAGGAATGCTGACCATGGCAGCCTGGATGATTCCCTTTCGCGACCACTCTCTTCACGAGATTCGGATTGTGCTCCCTCAGTTTGGCATTCCTTATTCTGGGAAGCCAGAAGACTTTGCCCAATTGTATGACGAACATTTTACTCAAGCGGTCCAGGAACGCATGCCTGAAGGACATATGCCTCCCTATTTTCTTGGATCAGAATACCAGCGACATGTCATGAACCAATTAAAGCCAAAATCAAGCCCTAAATAGGCTATACGGAGGAACATAGTGTATGCGAAGTGAGAGGCTTATTGACCAGTTTACAGGTCTCATCTTATTCAACGGAGTGTATTATGTTGAGTGCTCTGAGGAAGATGCTCTTTCTATTCGCCACAGTACAGCCCCCATAGCTATTCAACCGATGATTGATGGGCAAAAACATATTGCTGAGTGGCGCACGAACTCTTTTCGGGGAGATTGGGTCTCCTGGGATCGTGTCGGAGCCAACGTCGGTGAATATGTACATCCACAAGATGTTCCAAGCCGTGACCCAACTATTGTTCGCGATTGCCCAGATGAAATTGTTTTAGTATGTCAAGATCATGTTTTACGGCTCCAAAAGCTTACGAAAGAGCTTTTTGATCAAAAGGTTCGCGCACATGTCTTTGCAGGAAATACGCTTGCTTTTGAAAGCGATGCAAGTGTGCAGCAGTATTATTTAAAGGCTAATTTTGAGCGATAAATACAGGGGTTCCTATGGCTACCGGTTCATCAGCTGATGAGTTATTAACGCGTTTTGAAACAGCGTGCTCTCTGGGCGCTGAATCAGCGAAAGTTCTTTCCCTTTCAACTGATGAGGCACAAAGTCTTTTAAAGATTTTTGGTGAAAGCGTACATAAAGGTGAGGCTCCTGATGCCAGCGTGAGCAAATCGATGAGTCTTTTGGAAAAAGTTGCATCAGGGAAAAAAGTTGTCCTTTATGACCGAACCAAAATGCCAAAAGGCGGCCAGAAAGCTCAACCCCTCGTTAGCTCCACACTAGTACAACATCCCTTAAATCCCTTGAATATCTGTCTTGTCTTTTTCCGCATATTAAACTTTGTATACCATGGCTACATACCTATGTAAGCCA
>JAJZPP010000094.1 GCA_021811115.1 bacterium
ACCTCAATCTTCTGTGGTAGAATACGTTCCCTTGTTGCGGTATAGCTAGATTGAGGAGAAGGAACGTGGTCTTTGGCTGGATCAAGAGTAAGTGGGCGGCTGTCACAAATGCTCTCGCTAAAACGAGATCGGCTCTTTCAGGGAAAATTCGCTCCCTCTTTGGGAAGAAAATTGATGCACAGCTCCTGGAAGATTTAGAAGAAATTCTTTACGAAGCAGACCTTGGCGTCCACGTCGTCCGCCACCTCATCAACCGCGTGAAAGAAGAGCTTTCGAAACAGCCAGACATGAGTGTCGAGCACCTGCTCTCACACCTGGAAAGAGCGCTCCTCCTGGAAATGGCCGATTACAACCATACGCTGTCCCTCTCTTCCTCCCCAACAGTTATCCTAGTCGTAGGAGCCAATGGGAGCGGAAAGACAACCTCCATCGCAAAACTCACCCGCCTCTTCCTCGATCAGAATAAAACGGTGATTCTGGGAGCCGCCGATACCTTCCGAGCTGCCGCCCAGGAGCAACTGTCTGTCTGGGCAGACCGCCTCAATGTTCCCCTCATCCGAGCCAACTACCAGGCGGATCCCGCCGCTGTCGCCTACGATACCATCACAGCAGCCAAGGCCCGCTCCATGGATGTCGTCATCGTCGACACCGCCGGGCGCCTTGAGAATAAGCAACACCTCCTTAAAGAGCTTGAAAAGGTTAAAAAGAGCTGCCAAAAAGCCCACGAAAGTGCTCCCCACGAGATCCTCATGGTGCTCGATGCCACGATAGGCCAAAATGGAGTGGAACAGGCCAAATCCTTCCATGCTGCCGTTGGCCTCACAGGACTCATTCTCACCAAACTGGATGGATCGGCCAAAGGGGGGACAGCCATCTCCATTCAAAAACAGATTGGGATTCCGATTAAATTCATCGGAACAGGCGAGACGATTGACTCTCTAGCGCCTTTTGAGAAAGAAAAGTTTGTCCACGCTCTCTTTTTTGATACGGAAGAAGCCGATGGATAATATACTGTCAGCAGCCATTCTCGGCCTCATGCAAGGGCTTACAGAATTTCTGCCCATCTCGTCGACAGCCCATCTCATACTTATGCAAAAGCTTTTGGAGTTTAAAGCGCCCCCACACAAGATTTTCGAGGTGATCGTTCAGATCGGATCGGCTCTGGCTGTGCTCACAGTCTACTGGGAACGGCTCATCTTTTCCCTAAAAGGTGACAGGCCATTCTTAGCAAAAATAGCTGTAGCAACAGTGCCGGCTGCCCTTATTGGATTTCTCTTCCATTCCCCCATCAAGACACTACTCTATAACCACATCACAATCGGCCTCTCACTCATTCTTGGAGGGCTCTTTTTCTTGCTCATCGACCGGATCAAACAACACCCCTCCTGCAATGCCCCAGAGACCATCCATCCAAAACAGGCTACGCTCATTGGTGCCGCTCAAGCTGTGGCGCTCATTCCGGGAGTCTCTCGATCTGGCGCGACCATCGCTGCCGGAGTTCTCGTGGGGATGTCGGCCAGTGCCGCCACCCAATTTTCTTTCATGCTCGCCATTCCGACCTTACTGGGAGCTGGCTGCTACGAGCTGTTCTCCAATTGGCACGCCATCACAGCCGAACATGCAACGACACTTAGTATCGGATTTCTCACCTCTTTTGTCGCATCACTCCTTGTCTTTCGTCCGCTTGTACAGGGGATCGATCGATACGGCTTCCGACCATTTGGATGGTACCGTATTGGCCTAGGCATTTTACTCCTACTTCCAGATTGGTAAAAAAGCCGTATTTTCCCCAAAATGGAGTTTGGCAAAAACCAAACCTCTAAAAGTTTTGGAAGGAGAAAAAGCATGTTTCACACCTTTCGTCTTTTCCTCTATAGCATATGGGCCCTTACAGCCATCGTGCTATCCTACTCCCCAGCCATCTATGCTGAGGCGACCCAAACTCCTCTGGTAGAGGCTCTCGAACGAGCCTCACAACTCTGCAACCAACTCCAACCACTCGACACCCTTGAGAAAAAATGTTGTGCTCTCTCTAAAAACCCTTCCGTCATGCAGGCGTTGACCTCTCACCAAGATATTCAATCGTTTTTACAAACCGCTCCTCTCAAAGTCACCTACGTTTTCCAGATCGCTGCTGCGCTCAACCAATTTGACTCTCTCTTTGCCGGACTGGATACCGTCAAAGACAAGAACGAAACCCTCTCTCATCTGGCCACAACCCTTCTCACAGTCGAAGACTTTTACAAACCCATGGGAGGGTTACTCGGTTACCACAAAACGGTGCTCTCACTGCTCATGACAAAGGAACCTGAAAGTTCCAAAGACCGATTCTATCCGCCTCCAAGCAGCGATGTGAGGCAGAAGACGGCTGATGTGTGGAAGTTCTGCTACCAAGGGGTCAGAAACCTTCCCAAATCATCCCAAATCTTCGTGCTCGGAGGAGCAGGAGACCGACTCAAGCTAATCGACGAGAAGAGTGGCGAGCCGCTGCCTGCCGCCTGCCTGCTCTTCTGCGGCCGATCCCTCTTTGAAGGGCTTATGCGGGATGTTGAGGCACAAGAGTACTGGCACTATCGGGCGTTTGGCGACCAAGTGAGCATGCCGGTTCTCATCATGACCTCGCTTGAGAAAAATAATGACCACCACATCCAAGAGCTTCTTTCTCAATCCAACTGGTGTGGCCACAACCCTGCCTCGATCCGTCGTATCATCCAGCCACTCGTCCCGGTGATTGATATGGAAGGACGGTGGATTGTTACAGCCCCAGCAGAATTGGCTTTAAAACCTGGCGGGCATGGGATTATTTGGAAGTTAGCCCAAGATAGTGGTGCCTTACAGTGGCTCCATTCGCTCCACGTTGAGAATGCGGTCGTCCGTCAAATCAACAATCCGCTGGCCGGCCTCGACGGCAATATTCCGACCTTTGCTGGATTTGGCATGGCGCAGAAGAAGTCGTTTGGCTTTGCCTCACCTCCAAGTAAACCGGGCCTTGCAGAGGGTATGAACGTACTTGGCGTGACCCGTCGCAACGATAGTGCCGCTGCGGCCATCACCAACATTGAGTACACCCAATTCAGTACATTGAAAAACCTCCTTCCAGACCTCTTTAAAGAGGGTATTTGCCCTGCCAATATCAATCTCCTTTACGCCAACCTTGGGGCCATTGAAAAAGAGCTCCCCAACAATCCTATTCCAGGGACTATTGTGAACCCGAAGACGACGATCGACCTCGTTCTCAATGGGCAGTCTGTGAAGAAAACAGGAGCCCGGTTGGAATCCTCCATGCAAAACATTGCCGATGCGCTCGCCTCTCCCATTGATCCTTCTAAGCTGCCGCTCATATCCGCTTCCGATCTTCAAACCTATATCTGTCTCTTTGACCGGGCCAAGATTATGTCGGTTGCCAAAAAGGCGTATCAGGAAGGACAGTCTTCCTCCGAGACGCCAGAAGGCTGTCTCTTCGACTGGCATACGGCCAACAGAAAACTGCTCGCTACCCACTGCCGGTTCTCTCTTCCCTTGGAACAGTCTGTGGACGAGTTCCTTCAACGGGGTCCAAACTTTGTCTACACCCAGCACCCCGCTCTAGGGCCTCTGTGGGAAGTGATTGGGCAAAAGCTGACAAAAGGCTCCATTGCGGAGAATTCAGAGTTGGAACTGGAGATCGCCGAGCTTGCCTGTTCCAACCTCACCCTCGATGGGAGCCTGCGCATCATCGCAGAGCACGTCACAGGCAAGTCATCGCCTGAAGGCCGCCTCTTTACCAATGAGGTAGGAAGGGCTCGCCTCACCAATGTGTCGGTTCAGAATAGAGGGCTTGGCAGTAACAAGCCTGCCGCAGTGTTGAAAGGCACTATTGAAAGGATTGAGTCCTGTGAGATTATTCTGCAAGGGTTTTCAGAGGTTGTGGCCAACAATATCACCATTGCAGGACCATTTAAGCTGATCGTTCCGGATGGCCACCGGGCGACGCTGACACAGGCGCCTGGGGGCAAGGTCAACGTGGCTCTTGATTCTATTAAAAAGCCATCGTGGCAGTACACGATCAGGTGGCAACCCGACTCGGCACCGCAGCTATCGTAAACTTTGCTGTTAAAGATTGACCGAAATATTTTCGAATGCTGTAATGGTCAAAATTTTGACTTATGGAAAGACCATCGGAGGTGCCCTATGACTCGTGTTATCATGTTTCTTTCTCTCTTTTTGTTCACGGTTTTGTCTGCGGCTGAAAAAGTATAGTGGACCCCAAAAACTGGACAGGGAAAGTTGTTAACTTCAT
>JAJZPP010000095.1 GCA_021811115.1 bacterium
GCGTGCTTTGGGGATGCGAAATTGCTTCCAAAGGGATGTGACGGAAATAATGGGCATAAGAAACTCGGGGCAAAAATTAGAATAAGAATAACAAGAGCTAAAATTATTTGTCAAAACAAGGCGGTTAAGAGGGTGCAATTAAAAGTGCTGGGTTTATGCCGACTTAAACATTTTTCTTTTCATCAGCGCAGAGGCTAGCGCCAAAAAAGAGGCGCAGAGTACGCAGAGAAATGTGTGAGGGCTTCGCCGTTTTGAGTGAAGCAACCCCGCACTTTTAATTACACCCGAGACACAAGTCCTCTTTCTAATTATCCTCATTTTTTGTATAACGCTCTGTTGTTCAACTTCCACTCAAAAATAGAGGAGAAAGGCGATATGACAACAGATTTACCAGGCGTAAGCAGAGGTTCTTTTCCGTATGGAGAACGAACCGCCGTCGCCGAACAAACGGCCCCAATGGGCATTCCTGGCTCTACCACAGAAGCTTCATCCTCTCGAAGTGTGACAGAAGACGAGTGGTACACAACTGTTTTTAAGCAGCCACCACACATCCGATGCACAGCCAACCTCTCTGAAGTCTTTTCCTCCGTTCAATCCGGAATACTGGCACCAATTCCTCCGGCGCTTAAAGAACAGTATACAGGGAACCTCACCTCTCACCCCCTTGGATTTCGAATAGCCGCGTACCGAGCAGGTAATGCTCTTTTTAAGCCTATTGTTGTCACATGCAGTAGCGTGATCTCTCCGCAATTTATGGCTGAGACAACAAATCGATTGGCAGAACGAGCTATAGGACAAAAATTTGAAGATATAGAAGGCGGATTGCTCACGAATGGCGATGCTGAACTCCGTTCCTACGGACTCGCCATCGTGGAAACTATGCTTAAAGGGGACATCGTCTACAAACAAGGCTTAGTCTGCAACCCCTTTGGACAAGATGGTATGGTACGGAAAGTGCTCTTAAGCACATTCATCCAGCCCGATTTCGAAAAAGAATGTTCCACTCTTGCCTCATTTTCTCTTTCTTTCGAGACAATCTATCCACAGCCCACCTGTCCTCCTTTACTTTCTGAAGAGGTACTGCGCAGTAAAGAGGAGGACTTAAGTCAACAACAAATACAGCGACATGAACGTGAAATAAAGGCGTATCTGGCATACCAACTCAATGGAGGACGGGCCCTTCCTTCAAAAGAAGAATGTATAGCCAGAGCGGTACCTCTCACAGGAGACTTAGACCTCGATATCCAATTGCTTGAAGAGGGCGCGGTATGCGGAGATGAAACTGTGGTGAAGGGCTTACTTGAATCATTAATTGCAGATCCTGACCTTACTCCCGAGGGAATTCAAGAAAAAGTCTCCCGCATCTATGTTCAAGTTGGAGAAGAGATTTTCCCGGCCCTCATGCTTCTCAATAAATATAGTAAGACTCTGGAAGCGGAACTGGTCGCGCTTGAGAGAACATGCCCTCAGGGTTATGTATACACTTTTGATCCTCCTTCCATCTTTGCCACGTTGTTTGGATGCAATCCTACGTTTCTCAATCGTTTTCATATTCTTGCATTAAAATATATGAATCGAAAAGGAGATTGCCCTCTGAACAACATGAGAGCGTTTGCATTCAATGATTTTCTAGATGAAAACGCTCTAGCGCTCTTAGAAAAGATTGGTTTTCCTCCCGGTGTTACGATTATGAACAAGGTAGCTCTCTTTGCCACTGGGAATTACGTCGCTCCACCAGGGACAGAGGCGTGCCCTCTTGTCCTTCATAACAATAGCGATGGGTATGGGAATAACATTCTTAGCGAAATTTCCTTAGGGAGTATGGACGGCCTCTTCTGCTGTGAATCTACAGCGGGCATTTCTCTTGCCCAAAACGCATTTCCTGCAAATGCGCTGGGATATGGTCTTCAACTCGAGAGCGCAAGTGAAGAAGACGACGGATCGCGACGAATTGAAGTGGTGCGGCCATGGTACTCATAAGATCTATTTTCCAAGCGTCTGGAGGAGGTGGTCGAACGGCTTGCAGAACTTGTCCACGCCTTCGTCTTCCAGCTGCTGGGTGACGCTGTCGATTGAGATTCCTGCTGTGGCAAGATCATTGAGGAGCTGTTTTGCCTCATCAACCCCCTTTTCAAGCGAAAGAGAAGGGGATCCATGGTTCTTATACGCCCAGAACGTCTCTGGAGGCACCGTATTGACTGTTTCTGGGCCAATGAGCGCGTCCACATATTTGACATCGCTGTAGGCTGGATTTTTTGTGCTCGTGCTAGCCCACAGAACCCGCTGTGTCTGCCCTCCTTGCATCGAGAGCGGCTTGAACCTTTCTTGTGAAAAAATGTCTTTCCACATCTGGTAGGCAATTTTGGCCGATGCGATGGCTGTCATGCCGAGCAGCCGCTTGGCAACGGCTCCTTTAGGGCCGCCTATGTCAATCATCTTTTGGAGTTGGGGATCCAGAAGGGTATCGATGCGGCTCAAGAAGAAGCTGGCTACTGAGCGGATCTCGCGAATCGGTTTGCCAGATTGCAGTCGCCTTTCAAGACCGGCGATGTACCGTTCTGCCACCTGCCTGTAGCGGGGAAGGCCGAAGAGGAGCGTGACGTTGACGTTAATGCCTTCAGAGATCAGTTGTTCGATAGCTGGAAGTCCCTCTAGCGTCGCAGGCACTTTAATGAAGACGTTGGGCCGTTTCAATTCTGCCCACAGCCGTCGAGCCTCTTCAATAGTCCCTGCCGTATCGTGGGCGAGGTGTGGATTGACTTCCAAGCTGACAAGGCCATCATGGCCTTTAGTCGAATCGTACACAGAACGAAAGGTGTCTGCCGCCATCTGGATGTCTTTTATGGAGAGGCAATTGTATACCTGTGGGGCTGACAGCCCTTCGTGGGCCAAGATTCGGATATCATCATCGTAGTCATGGCTCTCAACAATCGCCTTCTCGAAGATGGCTGGATTGGAGGTCATGCCTGCCAGGCCATCTTCAGCGATCATGGAGGCCAGTTCGCCGCTCGTGATGAGGCTGCGTTTGATGTAGTCAAGCCAGATGGCTTGGCCATATTTTTTGAGGTCCAGGAGGGGATTCATAAAGGCGTCCTACATTGAAGGAGGGTTTTGCAAAACTCCATTGTTGACAGACTTCGGCTTTTTTGTGCAGCTTCAATTTTTATTGCCTAGATAGAGAGGTTTGTGCGAAGTGTGACTAAGAAAAGAAGTACGTAGGAGAGATGTGTCATGGCTGAAGTTGAGGCTTCCAAAGTTCCACTGGGATGGAGGGAGGCAATCGAATTGCCCGGGGGAACCAAGGGACGTACGGACAAAACAGTTGCACAAATGCTCAAGGTTTTAAAGGATCAGGAATTGACTCCTGACCAAGTTGTTGCCATGCGTCGCGACGTTGGAAATATTAAGGCCCATGTGGTCCGACATGCTCGTGGACCAACTAAGATTAAGATAGTTCGTGCGTGGCGGGAATGGCTTGCAGGTCGCAAGTTCAAACCGGTCTTAACAAAGTTAGAGCAGACACAAAAAGCGGCTCGTGAGGCTTTGGTGAAAGCATGCCAACGGGCAACTGCAGAGACGGGAAAAGAACTTTGGAGCCAAGCTATCAAGCAAGACAATGTGGAAGCATTCCGGATACTTATAAGGAAGAAAGTGTATGGGAATCGATTACAGGATCCAGACCGTGTGAAAGAGGCTTTGAAGCTTGCGGCTCAGAATGGCTCGGTTGGTATTGTAAAGATACTTCTTAAAGACTGGAAAGGAGATCGTCAGATATTTGTAGCCCCCATGCATGAGGCTGTTACACGTTGTCAAGTTGAAATTGTGAGAGCTTTTCTCAATGTGCAGGGCCTTGTAAATGATCCCGATACGAGTGGGGTAGGAGCTCTTTTGAAAGCTATCAACAGCGGAGCTTACGAGGTTGTCCACGTCTTAGTGGAAGTGGGAGCAACGATTGAGGGACGGGTACCTAAGTTTCCATTCTTTGTGGCCGCTCTTACCGGTGACCTCAAAACGGTTCGGAAGCTAATCAACACGGCGGATATTGTAAAAACACAGAATGAAAGCGGTGATACAGCGCTGCACCTGGCAACACTTGGTGGTCATACGGAAATCGTTCGAGAACTGCTTAAGAATGGTGCGGATGTAAATCAGAAGAATAAAGAAGGGGAGTCCGTGCTGCACCTGGTGAGGTGGCCGGGTTGGACTGGACAGAA
>JAJZPP010000096.1 GCA_021811115.1 bacterium
CCGGTCTGTCAAAAGTCCAGAAATGAGAATGAAGAAGCGTGGAATTGGGAGATCTTTCCAATCGAAGTTTCAAAAATGTCCATTTGCACTCCGACAAAAAATCGCTGTGACATGAGCCAGATGGAAAGGGTCCTTTTGAGAAATTCGCATATCGCATTCTTTTGTGATTCAACTCCTCAGGCCATCACGGTTGGCCAGATTACTCAATGCTACAGTCGTGAAGCAACTGATGCAATATGATAGTTCTTATTGCATCAGTTGCCTCACATATGGCATCATGAGGAAAGAATGATGCAATTGAGGCAATACGACACTTTTCAATTTCTCGAGCTACGGCAAGTCGAATGCTGAGCAAATTAGTTCAGCAGGGGTTAATCGAAAAAATCGGCAAAGCAGGAGCCACGCGCTACAAGCGCAAGGGATAAACTAAGAGACCAATTTAGCTGACACCGTTATCTCTGCCTTAAATAGCTTTGAGACAGGGCATCCGACTTGAGCAGCCCGTACCGCAGCTTCAAAGGCCATTTTTTCGGCATGGGGTATATGGGCAACCAGGTCAATGTGGCTTTTTGTAATAACAAATTGGTCTTGAACCATATCGATGGTAACCGTAGCTGCAGCCTCAAGCTTCCGAGGCGTAATACCAACTTTCCCAAGTTCAAATGAAAGTGCCATGGCAAAACAGGATGCATGGGCAGCAGCCAGCAACTCCTCAGGATTTGTCCCCACCCTTTGCTCAAAACGGGTCAAGAATGAGTATGGCGCCTCACTCAGAACACCACTTGCCGTCGAAACAGCTCCCTTACCCTCTTTAAGACCGCCTAACCAGACGGCCGATGCCTTACGTTCCATGAGAACCTCCTGTTTTGATATTCCATTTCTTGGCGATCAGTTTGATCTTACGGCTCGCCTCGTCCAGATTCATTCTCTGTTTGCATTCTGGATCGAGCAGCTGGAAGACCAGAGTCGCCAACTCTTTGCGTACGCCAGATAGGGCTTTGAGCCTATCGAGAGCCACTTTATATCTGAGATGTATCAACCTATGCAGTTGTAGCTTTTTGCGGGCAGAGGGGTGATGCTTCTGAGAGCTCCACATCTTCTGACACCATGAAGGCCTCTCTTTAAAGAGGGCGTAATGCAACAAAACACCCAGGGCGTAGCACTCAGCTTTCTTTCTATCGATGGAGCGATTGGGTTTCACAAGCACCTCTGGAGGACATGAGGCGCCCTGAATGGAGACTTTCGCATCTGGCTCTTCATTCATCTTCAAGGCAAGCCCAAAGTCTGTCAAGGAGGCATGGAGCACACCCCCTTTCCTATGCATGAGCACATTGCCTCTGTGCAGATCTCGGTGGACGTATCCGGCCTCATGGAGGCTCTTGAGGCCAGCAATGAGCTCCTGAAATATCGAAACCAGTTCTCTCTCAGTCATTTTGAGAGTGCCGTCTTCGATTCCGCGAAGAGATCCTTCGTTACAGTATTCGAGAACCAGCCCATACGTGCCATTTTGAGAGCGGAGGAACGATTTCATGTGGACAATACCGAGAGCCTTATGGAGTTTGGAGAGGATCTCCGCCTCTCTCAGCAAAGAACTGCTGCCCTGACACCGTGCCACCAATGCTGGAGACTTCCCCCAGAGAATGGATTGGGTCACCCGTTTGAACCCTCCAACCCCTATCAAGGAGTCTTCTTTCCCATCCAGATGCACGTAGACGCGGTTGTTTTCTGGATCCCGCTCTATGACACAGGGGTGCCCTGGACCTTGATCGATAGAGTTTTCACCTCTTCGAAAGAAATTGTTTGCCTGACTCCCCAAAAAATGCTCACATTCATTCCACTCATGCTGCGACAGATGGACTCTTTGAGGAACTTGAGAACAATATGCAAAAGTACAGGCACATAAAGGAAGAAAATATTGCAACATACCACACTCACTACTAATTAGCTGTTCTATACAAAAATTTAGAAATTTTTAGCTAGATCAATAGTGAGCCGTAAAGTTCTTGACACAATCCTGTTTTCGCGGCTAAATTGAAGTTTAACTTCAGATTAGCCGGAATTTCTCATGTACGTACGCACATTACAAGCAGAACTCGAGTCTCTTGCCCAAGGGTATCCTGTCGTCACAGTCACTGGTCCGCGACAGTCTGGCAAAACAACGCTCGTTCAACAAACCTTTCCGCATAAGCCGTACGTGAACTTAGAGATTCCCGACGTCAAAGAAATGGCGCACACTGATCCCAGAAGTTTTCTGGGAAAATACCCCTCAGGAGCCATTCTTGACGAAATTCAAACAGTTCCTCAACTTCTGTCATACATCCAAGGCATTGTCGACGCAAACCAAGAAAAGGGGTTTTTCATCCTTACAGGAAGCCATCAGCTCGAATTGCACCAATCCATTACACAGTCGCTTGCAGGCAGAACAGCGCTCGCTACCCTCCTTCCAATGAGTCTTTCTGAACTAGAAAACGCAAAAATACAACTCTCCCTTGACGAAGCGCTACTAAAGGGAGGTTTCCCAAGAATTTTTACAGATAAGCTCGATCCGTCGAAGGCGTACAGAAACTATTTCCAAACATACATCGAAAGAGATGTCCGTCAACTCATTCATATTAAAGACCTCATCCAATTTCAGCGGTTTGTGCGTCTGTGTGCAGGTAGAATCGGACAGTTACTCAATCTTGAAGGATTAGCGGGAGACGTTGGAATATCGGCTCACACAGTTCGAGAGTGGATCTCTGTTCTTGAGGCCTCCTTCATTATAGTTCGGCTAGCTCCATACTATGAAAATTTTGGAAAACGGATTGTTAAATCTCCAAAACTGTATTTTACCGACGTCGGCCTTGCCTGTTACCTTTTGGGAATAGAAAACGAAGCCCAGCTCTCTCGTGATCCACTACGAGGAAATCTTGTCGAAAATCTCGTCGTGCTGGAGCTCATGAAGGCACGACTTAATAGGGGGAAAGATCCTCAGCTCTACTTTTTTAGGGATGCTCACGGCCATGAAGTCGATGTGATTTTCCAGAGTGGCCACACCCTCATCCCAATTGAGATTAAGGCGTCTCAAACATTTAATTCTGATTTTCTCAAGAATCTTGCCTATTTCCAAACTATCGTGGGAGGGCGTGCTCCAACCGGTTTTTTAGTGTATGCAGGGATGATGGAACAACACGTTGGTCCATTCCAACTGCTTCACTACACGCATGCCGCTAAAGCCTTAGGGGCCTTAAATAAATAATCCGGCTAATTTGGGCGAGCGAGATCATTGGGATGTGAACGATCGTGACGAGCCCTATAGTGTGCTCTCTCGCGAGGAACGATCGTTCACATCCCAATTGGTCGCAGCCGGCCAAATTGGCCGGATTATTTATTTAAGGCCCCCTAGAGTAGCTCAGCGGCCAGGGCGGCTAGCTCGGAACGTTCGGTCTTTTCGAGGAAGACAGAGGCCGAAATCTTTTTATCAAGAAATTTTGCAAACGCGTAGGTCAAACCGTTAGAATCCTTATCAAGGTACGGATTGTCAATTTGGGTCGGATCTCCTGCCAAAATGACCTTTGTCCCCTCTCCGGCTCTTGAAATGATGGTTTTGACCTCATGGGGCGTTAAGTTTTGCGCCTCATCGATAATGATGTACATCCTCGGCAAGGAACGGCCTCGGATGTAGGTTACCGCCTCCATTTCAATCTTTTTATTCTCAAGCACCCACGTGAACGTATCAGAGACCTCGTCCGGCTTCGACGCACAGAGGAGTTCCAGGTTATCAAAAATCGGCTGCATCCAACTCGACAGCTTCTCCTCTTTCGTACCCGGAAGATAGCCGATATCCCTTCCAAGAGGAACGATCGGTCGGGATATGAGGATTTTTCTATAAACCCCCTCATCAAACACTTTCCGCATACCTGCAGCCAGTGCTAGGAGCGTCTTTCCTGTGCCGGCAGGGCCAATCAGCGTCACCAGCTTCACCTCATCTCGAAGCAGCGCATCGACAGCGCACTTTTGCTCCAGATTTCTAGGCTTAATTCCCCAGAGCGATGGAGCGTGCGCCAGCTTGACAAAAGCGCTCATCCCCTCGTCAAATCGGGCCATACTCGAAGATTGCTGGCCATCCGTCAACGTCACATACTCATTGGGCTGAGCCGCCGACGGCTCGCTCAGAAGCTTTCCCTCCTTGAAAAAGGTATCGATCTCCACCTTATCAGAT
>JAJZPP010000097.1 GCA_021811115.1 bacterium
GAAGCGCTTCAGGATGTTGATGTGGCGAGTCTGGCTGTGGATACCCCCACAAGCCATGACGGGACGTGCGACACCACAAATCTGGAGGCTGCCGCCCGCACACTCGGACAGACCATCACCCAAGACCTTTTTGTCATCATTAAGTCGACTGTCCCTGTAGGGACCTCTGAGCGAATCAAGGCGGTGATTGTGGCTGAACTGGAAAAACGCCACCTCTCCCCCACGCTTGAGCTCATCTCCAACCCAGAATTTTTACGCGAAGGGTGCGCGGTTCACGATTTCTGTTGTCCTGACCGCATCGTCATCGGGACATCAAGCGACGCGGCAACGCGCCGCATGAAGGCACTCTACAAACCCTTCAACCATCCTGAAGGAACATTTGTCTTCATGGACCCGACGTCGTCAGAGATGACCAAATACGCTGCCAACACGATGCTCGCCTGCCGCATCTCCTTCATGAACTGGTTGAGCCCGCTGTGTGAAAAGTCGGGTGCCGATATTGAGATGGTACGGAAGGCGATAGGCCTTGATCCTCGCATTGGCCCCCATTTTTTACGGGCTGGAATCGGGTTTGGAGGCTCTTGCTTCCCAAAAGATATTCGAGCGCTGCGCGGGATGGCCCGTGCCTCTGGTGTATCGGAGGCGTTTGTTGCCGCCATCGATATGACCAATGAGCTGCAAAAAATGACCCTCGGCGAAAAAATCATCGCTTACTTCCAAGAACGGGGAGGCACCGAAGGAAAAACCATCGCCGTGTGGGGACTTTCGTTTAAGCCGGATACGGATGATATGCGTGAAGCGCCCTCATTGATCCTCATCAACCAGCTCCTCGCGGTCGGCATTCACCCTCGCCTTTACGATCCTGCAGCCATGGAGAATGCTAAAAAGCTCCTGCCCCACAACGACCGCATCACGTGGTGTCATGATGGCTGGCATGCGGCTCAGAATGCGGATGGGATCGCGCTGGTCACGGAATGGAAAGAGTTTTGCGCCGTCGACCTTGGCCGCCTCAAACAGTTTATGCGTGGAAAAGCCTTCTTCGATGGCCGCAACCAGTACTCCCCCGCGCAGATGGCTCAATGCGGGTTTGACTACCTCTCCATCGGACGCGCTCCTGTGTATGGATTGGCACCTGTGCCTCAAGAACAACCCGCTCTCAAATCATGATGGGGTGGATTCTTTGCATCAGTCTCGTACTCTTCTTCCCCTCCATCTTCTGGTATGCCAATCCATTCCTGGTTCTGATTGGAAGGGCCATCCAACAAAGAGCTGTACGAACAGCTCTCTTTGCCGCCTGCCTGACCGGATTGTGTCGTGATATCGTCCTTTCTACCCCTCACCTTGGCATCTGCGGCCTCTCTTCTCTTTGTAGCGCCGCCCTCCTCATCCGCCTCTCAAGCCTCTTTCCAATCGAACCGCTTCCAGTTATGGTCTGTGGCCTCTCTATTTTAGAATATTTCCTTGACACTCTTTTTTGTGCCTTCTGCTCAGAACAGTCTCTCCACTCCTTTTTCCAATTCTGGTCCTGGAGAGCGCTCCTGCTCACGACCCTTTTTTCAACAGGTATCGCGTTGGTGCCCTCTCTTGGGGCACTCGTACGCATTCGGAGGAAAACATGAGTTACACACTGTTAGATGGGAAAGCGCTCTCAGCCACCATCCGAGCCGAGCTCAAGCGAACGGTTGCCGCGCTCCCCTCCCCCCCCCACCTTGTTGTTTTTTTAAGCCACCCCCACCATAGCTCAACGATCTATGTTCGCAATAAGCTGATTGCCTGTAAGGAAGTGGGCATTGCCACAACGCTCATCGACACACCCTGTACCACAACTGAAGAGCTGTTGCGACTGATTCGACCACATGCCCACCGTGCTGATGTGAATGGGCTTTTGGTCCAATTCCCCCTCCACCCGGATGTAGATCAGCGGCATATTATCGAGGCTATTCCTCCTGAAAAGGATGTGGATGGGGCCCATCCGCTCAACATGGGGAAGCTTGCGATGCAAGATCCGTCAGGGTTCATTCCATGCACACCATTAGGGATCCAGACACTCCTGTCGGCCCACCACATTCCAACGAGAGGAAAACACGTGGTCATCATAGGCAGGAGCCTTACGGTGGGCAAACCCCTCGCTCTCCTCCTCTCGCAAACAGGGCCCCATGCGGATGCTACGGTGACTCTAGCCAATCGCTCGACTCCTGATCTGGTCTCTCTGTGTCGTACAGCAGACATCATCGTGGCAGCGGCTGGCCGGGCAAGGCTCATCACGGCCGATATGGTCCGTGAGGGGGCTGTGGTCATCGATGTCGGGATTAATCGTATTGAGATCGAAGGGAAGGAGAGGCTGGTTGGAGACGTCGATTTTGCGACTGTCTCCCCGCACTGCTCTGCCATCACTCCAGTACCAGGAGGTGTCGGCCCCATGACGATAGCCAGCCTCCTGAGCAATATCGTGAAGAGTTATAAGGCACGATCATAGAGGTACAAATACCCATTACGCGTGATATCTTCCTGAAGCATGGGATTATCCCAACCCATCGGGGTAATAACTGTGTCGCTCTGCTGGAACCATTTGGTGGGATTGCCCTCTGCATTAAGCGGGGCTGAAGGATCAGGTATGTACGTGACATAGTGGCCTGAATGGATACTTTCGCCCCCACGATGGACACAAATCCCTCTCAATACATAGGACTCGCTCCGTTCTTCCTCGCTCCCTTCTCTTTCAACGGGGACTGAAAGGAGAAAGGGAACTTTAATGGGGGTGGGATCTTTTTCTACCATAGCAATCGGTCTGCCCTTTTTATCAAGCACAGGGGTTCCATCGTCGTTACGTTGTAGTTCAGAATGAAAACGGGCAACTTGTATGGGAAGAAATGGGGGTGACGTTCCGCGAGCCAGGATGTATTTTTCTTCAACCTCAACCTCTCCTAACGAATGGGTAGGGCTCTCCCTCTCAGTCTTGAGTAAAGCATCTTTTTGCTCCTGACTTAGGATCTTTTTATTCTCCTCATCCCCGATGACCGCATCGGCATACACTGTTTCGTGGTAGCGCGTGCCGTTAAAAAATCGTTGTATGGATGGTTCTTCTCCCACAATATTCATCGTAACAACATTCGATTGCAGCCGTTCCGACGAATCAATAATTCCTAATCGAAGAGCGGCCAATGGTGGCGAAGGCTTTTTCCTCGCCTCCTCAAGCTGCTCCTTGTCGGTAATTTTGTCCTTCCGAACCTTTTCTCGGTGGAGTGTTACTAAGGGTTTGGAATCAGGGGCCGCCGACTGCAATACCTCGGCCAATAAAGCGCTCACAAACTCCTCGGCATCCTGTTGCTGATCTACGAGGGCAATTTTAGCGAAAATCATCTCAGGAGAGGTGGCTTTTTCAAAAAGAAACCTATCCAGTTTTTTCAGAGGCGATGAGCCTTCATAGAGGAGGATCTCTTCTCCTTGGGCGTGAGCAAGCGGAGGGTCTCCCCCCTTCTCCAATTCTGCGAAAAGGAGCTCTAAGAGGCGGGCCGCTGGAGAGTGTGACTGTTTCAGCATCTCGCGCAATCCGGTCGAGGTCCACAGGAGTTTTAGCGACGAGTTGTCGTAACAGAGGCACAGGGGGTTCACAAGGCCTTTTATGGTCCCGGGAGAACGCGCATAGGCAGGGGGATGTGTGTACACGGGCCTTTGTGTAGCCTGAAGAAGGGGTGTTGGAATGGGCTTGGGTTTGGCAACGGCAGGTTCTTGTTTGATGTCAGCAAGGGAAGGGACTACAATAGGAATATCAGAAGGAACGGTTCGTAGGAAAAGGCCCAGAATTTTTGTGCCGCGAACACGCGTCATCTCCTTGTTCACATGATGGATAGCAGAAACAATGTTGAGGTATTCTGGCATGGTTGGTTTAAAGTCCGAATACTTCTGCTCAGCTTGCTGGATGAGTCGCGACACAGTTTCATGCCTGTACGCTGAGTGGCCAAAGAATCTGAGGACAGATTGCCACCACGTCAGCTTGTTGAGTGGCACAATTTCGAGGTATTCATACTGGGGAAGAATGCCGCTGGAGGGGGTGATCGCCCTTCGAAAGACAAGATCCGTCTTCCCTTTCCTCAACGACTTATACCGGCTTAAATTGATAAGCGTTGTTTGTTCACCAATACCTTCAATAGGACCCATGGCAAAATTCCTCTTTCTACATACTCAATTGTTTTGGCCGAA
>JAJZPP010000098.1 GCA_021811115.1 bacterium
GGCTCAGACAGGAGGGATTCTGGTGCATCTCCGGGATAATCAGGGTAAAGTGGCTATTCTGCTCAGTGTTAATAATGCGAAATTCCGCCGCCCAGTCAAGCCTGGGGATGTATTGATCTTAAAGGCGCGAGCCCTCCACATGAGTGCCAATGGGGGGCGCGTGATGGCAGAAGCCCTTGTGAACGGGACGAAGGTGGCCGAGACTGAGATGAGCTTTGCCCTTGTCGATACGACGCGGATTTAAGGGAGACTCACAATGGAGAGACACATACATCCTACAGCTGTTGTGGAGCCGGGTGCCACTCTCGGAGAGGGCGTTTTGGTTGGGCCGTACGCGGTGATCAATAAGAATGTGACCCTGTGTGATGGGGTTGTCATCAAGGCACACGTCTATTTGGATGGATATACGACCGTCGGAAAGAAGAGTGCGATTTGGCCTGGCGCTGTCATAGGAACCAAGACCCAAGATTTGAAGTACAAGGGCGAGAAGACCTTCGTTGAGATCGGCGAAAACACCGAGATCCGAGAGTATGTGACTGTGAATTCCTCGTGCGGAGAGGGGACTACGGTTCGTGTTGGAGATGGCTGTTTGATCATGGCGTACTCCCATGTCGCCCACAACTCCACAATTGGAAACAACGTTATCATGTCGAACAATGCGACAGTGGCCGGACATGTGACTGTGGAGGATTTTGCCATCATTGGAGGCCTCTCTGCCATTCACCAATTTGCACGGGTTGGCTGCCATGCTATGGTTGGTGGGATGAGTCGTGTGACGCACGATGTGCCCCCATACACCATTGGGGCAGGCAGTCCGTATCAATTTGGGGGGTTAAATCGCGTGGGCTTGCTGCGTCATGGGTTTTCGCTTGAGACACGAATTGCCCTAGCAAAGGCGTTTAAGCTGCTCTACCGATCAGGTTTCCCCATCGAAGAGGCGCTCTATCGAATTGAAACAGAGATCGATCCATTACCCGAAATATGCCACCTCCTCGCCTTTTGCCGCTCATCAAAGCGGGGGCTGATTGTCGATGGGAGTGGGCGAGCTGAGATCACATCGTAGAGGTGTTTTGTGAGAATTGTTTTCCTAGGGACTCCCGCTTTTGCGGCCTCTGTTTTGGAGCATATTGTTCATACGACCAAGCATGAGGTTGTGCTTGTCGTATCAAAACCGGATGCGCCAGTTGGGCGGGGACAGCACCTAGTTGCGACTCCGGTCAAAGAGATGGCACAACGTCTATTACCGCAGGTGGAAGTCTTTCAGCCGCAAAAAGCCTCAGATCCGAAGAGCGTCGCGTATATTCGCCAATTCCATCCTGATGTTGGTGTCGTGGTCGCCTATGGAGAGATCCTCAAACCACCATTTTTGGAGATTCCTCGGTTTGGATCGTACAACATCCATGCGAGCCTGCTGCCAGCCTATCGTGGAGCTGCCCCAATTCAAAGATCTCTCATGGATGGGTGTAGCCGTTCTGGTGTGACGATATTCCGCATCAACATCGCACTTGATTCTGGCGATATTGTCTGGCAAGAGGGCTGCAGTGTTGGTCCAGATACCACTGCAGGAGAGCTCACAAAAGACCTCTTAGAGCTAGCTAAGCGAGGGATTGTAGAATCCCTGGAGCGCATCGAAGCTGGCTCGGTGACTTTTCATCATCAACCTCCTGAGGAGGCGATAAGTGCTCCAAAAATAGTTCCGGAGGATCTTATCCTTGATCCAACGCAGGACATCCTTCGGATACATGATCGAATACGGGCTCTCTCACCAACTCCTGGGGCCTATTTTTTTGTCCAATATCGGGAGCAGACCAAGCGCCTGAAAGTGTTCCGCTCCCATATCGATCCTTCCTACACGCTGGAACCGACTCGCTGGTCTGTTACCCCCCAAGGATTTCTCGGCTTGGCAACACCAGAAGGAACGCTTGTTCTGGATGTGGTGCAATTGGAGGGCCGTTCATCGATGGCGTCAGACCAGTTTCTGCGTGGCGTTCCCTTAGAGCAACTCCAATTCCTCGTTCGTCCTTAGGCGTCGCGAAGAAATAAATTAGTCAATTGGGCTGGCTGCGACCATAGGCCGGCAAACGCTTCACTTTCCACAACTTATTCAACACGTGCGAAAATCCTGGCATGAATTTATCTTCTTTCTAATAATCCTCACGTGATGTTTTTCAGAGCCGCAAATGGTTCGAAACAGGCACGAGACACTAGTTTTGTAAAAATGGAGGATACCATGGCAGGAGTAGACACTACAGTTGGTGGAGTGGGGGATGAACAAAATAATAGGAGGGGTCCTTTTCAAGCGATCGGACATGGTGCCCTGGTTGCTGCCGACGCGGCGCAGCGAATCACAACAGAGTTTGATCCGTCAAGCGATCTGCTGAAGCTCTTTTTGCGTGCTGTTGAAGTTCTTGATAAAACAGTCCTTAAAGGCGTTCTACGAACACTCTATCCGTTCGTCCATGCGGCGCGCGATATTACGGGATTTGTTTCTGGTCGAAATATCGTTGGAAAGGTTTGGATCCTCGCCTCAGGAAAGGCTGGGTGGGAAAATCCAATGGGGCGTCAAGGGCGTATTCCCACGCAAGATCAAGCTACGAGGAACATTTTTGCAATTGGGAAAAACGCGGCGTTTGCGGCGAGCGATATCGGGAGTACGCTCAAGTGGCTGGTTGCTATTGGCGTCGTGAGCGATATTTTTGCGAGAGTAAAGATCCACATCGAAGTGTTGGGAAAGTGCCTGACCTTTGGCATCTTGACGACCGTAGGTGCTGTCGGAGGTATCGTAGGATCAACGTTTGCCATCGCCGAAGACGTCCGACAGATCCTTTGGGGAGGGATGAGGACCTCAAAAGCACTCGATATAGGATATCGAGCGTCGATAATCGCAGGTATCATCCTGACAAACTATGTAGCAGCGACTGGTGCCGTTGCCTTTGGCCTCGCCTTCCTGGGCGTTGGTTGCATCTTCTCGCTTGCCAAATTCCTCGTCGACGAACAAGCCAGAGAACCTCTTGGAGAGATCAGAGTCGGCAGACCACTCCCAGACGTTGCTGCTGCCCCCGTTCCGGTTCCTGTACATACCTAAAAGGCTATTCAACTGTTTCCTCACCATGCTGAGGATAAGGTATAAAAGGGGAGAGCCTTCTCCCCTATCTATTTCAAGTAAAAGTGAGAATTCGATGATAGGCGAAGACAAGCCTCTAAGAGCTTATGAGCGGCATATTGCAGTGATGCTCATTGCTATCATGTTAGGAATGGGCCTCTTGTCGTTACGTGAGAGCGGTTCTGGCGATGCTAATAATGACGGAGAAACGGTTCGAGTGCATGTTGTAGGGGCGGCTGTCGAGGCTGATATTGCCATACCACGCGGAACAAGTGTTGACGAGGCTCTGAAAAGGGTGCAAGTGGATCGATCGGCCGATCTGACAGAGGTTGATGGGAACCGGCGGATTATGCGCGAAGAGACTCTTGTGATCCCTTATGCTGGAAAAGTCACGCTGTTTGTGACGGGAGCCGTAGAGACGCCTCGATTAGTTGCGCTTGATGGAGTGGCGACAGCGGCCGCTATCATGGCTCAAGTGACCCTAAGTGAGAATGCTGACAGGAGTGGGTTCTTGCGCCGAAAGAAGTTTACGACAGGAACTGTTATTGAAATTAAACCAAAAAGAAATCGAACTCGTTCACAGTAGTGGGTAGAACCCATAAACCGCGTCCGAATCGAGAGAGTTCCCAAAAGTCATTGTGGAAAAACTCCAACCTTTGGTACTCTCTTCCATCAGACCCTTTTGTTTCTTGTTTCCTTCGAGGTAAAAGTAACATGAATCGCAGATTGATGGGGAAAAAGTGTGGTATGGTCCGTGTTTTTGATACGGATGGAACCCCTCTTGCTTGTACATTGGTACGGATTTCTCCAAATATAGTAACTCAGCTGAAAACAGCTGAAAATGATGGCTACGAGGCTATTCAGTTGGCCTTTGATGAAGTGAAAGTTCAGGATGAGCGAACGCTGGAAAAGCGAGTTACCAAACCTGTGCGTGGTCACTACAAAAAGGCAGGGGTAGCTCCCCATCGCCACATGCATGAAGTGCGCGTGGATGATGCGAGTACCTTTCAAGTAGGCCAAGCGCTTGATGTCTCCCTTTTCGACGGCGTGAAAACAGTCGATGTAACTGGGGTTTCCA
>JAJZPP010000099.1 GCA_021811115.1 bacterium
AATACGCTTCAAGAACAGCTGCTTGTCTCTTCAAATCTTCTTTTTGATCATGACTTGACACAAAGAGCATAGGCAATCGTTCGCTTTTCATCAACAATTTTCCGGGAAGTCCGTCCTAATAATTGGCTCAGCTCATATCTTCGATGTCCTTTGGGCGTTCGCTCGGCAGTGATTTTGCCCGCCTTTTCCCAACGACGAAGTGTCCTGTTCGACACTCCTAATTCTTTTGCTGCTTTTCCGATTGAAATTTTCATAGGACTAAAATGTAGACAAAATGTCCCATTTTGTCTATATAAGCTCAGATTTTATCGAGCTGTATCAAACCCCTTATTGAGGTGGGCAATGAGCCGCATGACCTCCACCGCCCGATCCTTCTCAATCACCACCGGGATGATCATCACAAAGGCCAGTATGCTCATTTGAGCCGCTTTATGGCTGGCAGACACCTCACTCTCGGGCAGATAGTGGAGCAGCTGGAGAGCCACAGGTTTGTCTGCCTCATCCATCCCAAAGTCGACGACACAGACAGCATAGGGGGTTTTCGCCTCTTTTGGTTGGGCCATAAAAGAAAGGCCCAACCTCTCCAACGCCTCTTGAATACTCTTCATGACAGACTGCATAGCAATGTCCCTTTTCTTAGTAAAGCTAATTAATTTTCCCTGACAATTCTATGAGGGAAATGATCTTGGAAAGCTTCCTCGAAAAATCAAACTGCTGGGCACCCTCTCGAATCCGGAACGGCAAGCTTGGATCCCGAATGCGCAAAAATGCCTCTCTCATCGCATCGGCAAGGGCTTGAGGGGCAAAGTTTTCTTCGAGAACGGTGCCAGACACGCCTGGCGTTATCACCTCCGATCCTCCATTGGCCTTTGTCGTAATCACATAGAGCCCCATCGCCATCGCCTCAACGGTCGTATTGGCAAATGGATCGTAACGGGATGGGATGATAACGATGTGGCAGGTTTGATAGAAGGAAAGGGAGGGCTGCGCGCGCGGAATGAGTGTCACCCTGTCGTTAAGCCCAAGCGTCTGCGCGAGGGAGAAGAACCGCCCGGGATGCCGCTCACGCCCTATGGCCGTGAGATGGAATGGCTGCTCTTTGATGAGGGCAAGGGCGTTGAGGAGCCGGTCGAGCCCTTTTCGCTCCCACTCGTGGCCAATGAAGAGGAGGGTCGGAATGTGAGGAGGGTGGCGTTCCGCAAACGGCTTTTCAAACTCAAACCACTCCACCCCATTGTGGACAACAAAAAGCTTCTGTAGATCCGTTTTGGGGTAGTAATGAAGAATCTCTTCCCTGACCAGGTTTGAGTTGCAGATGAGCACGGAATCAGCCTTCTGTTCGAAGGTGAGATGCTCAGAGTAGCGCAAGAGGCGATGGAGAGGGTTGAGGTAGAGGCCCCACCGTTTGAAAAAAGAGGCTTCAGCCATGCGACGGGCAATATATGCGGCGTGGCACCCATTGCCCGCTCGGTAATGCGTGAGGGGCAAAAAGTGTCGATCAAAGCCGAAGACCACATCCTGCGGATGGCGGGAGAGCCACCGACGGCAGTGGTAGTCGAACCAGAGGAGGTGGAGTGGCGTGCACGGCAGCTTGCGGCAGACCTTCACCGAGAGAGGTTCTTGCGAGGCGCTCGTTGAAAGGATGGTGACCTGATGGCCCTGCTGAACAAGGGCGTTGGCAATACGCTGGCAGTACTTTTCAAGCCCACCTTTCACCTGAACCGAACTCTTGAGGAGCGCTATGCGAAGTGGCCTTCCCATCACGAACGCTCAATCGATGGCTTGGTCGAACGGTTGGTAATGGTCACCCCACCGTTTGGTTCCTCAGAAATAGAAAGATCGAGAGGCACATCCCGTGCCACATAGAGCGTAAAACGGTGGATATACTCTCGGAACCTCTCTCTGAAAAACGCCTCTCGCTGCTGGAGGTGTTGTCGGAACGTTTCAGAAGTGCGAATATCGGTATCGTACTCAGAAGAAAGCGCCAGTGTCACAAACGCCTCCTCCAGATGGTGACAGTCCATAAACTGAACATCCCAACGGAAGGCGACGGTGTTCTCCGTCACAACCGGAATCACTACAATTTCCACGTGATCCTTCACAATGTCGAGGAAGAGGCGAGACACATCATCCACATAGAGAGGAATCTGCAGGAGCATCTCTCCATGGTTCTCTTCGAGAATGCCGCCTGGCTTGAGGAAGAGCGTCTGCGGATTGACGGTACTGATGGAGACGGCTGGGTAAAAGATAGAAACAGGGAGGGCATTATTCAACGGCTGCAGGCTGCTATAGAGAAAATCGATTCGAAGTTTGTTGGCTTCCGGGCTATTGAGTGGCTCCAAGGCATTGTTGAGGAAGGGAATGCGCACCTTCTTCCACTCCTCCGGCACAAAGAAACTCACCTCATCTTCCCCGAGATTATCCCCTCGAACCGTATCCAAATCCTCTTTGGTGATCAACGACAGATCAAAGGACAGATCAAGCCCCGACTCCTTCAGTTGATCCACATCCTCTTCAGGGCCTGAAATAGCCTGTTGCAATTGTTTAGGCCACACATCGAGCAACTGGTACCCTTCAGGAGCCTCTCCCTTGGGTGGCAGGATGTAGACGGGGACCCGGTCGCTAACAAGACGGCTCAAGTGGATGACCAACTCAGAGTGGGCAAGGGAGGTCACGGCTTGGGCCAACTGGACGTCCGATTTTAGACTGACAAGGTTATTTTTTGTGACTGTGGCCACCCACTCATCTCCCTTATTGGAGGCGTCGAGGACAACATCAAAATCCTGTGGACCCAATTTATCGATCACAGCCTTGGAGCCGGTCAGTGTCACAGCAATCCGTTTATCCAGAAAGCCATCCGGCATCATACCGTGGATCGTTTTATTGGGAGGAAGGTTTACCACGCGCACAGGGACTCGAGGAAAGACTCGTGTCGTGCTTATGGAGGCGTTGACGATCAACCAGATGACAATTGCCGCCACAATGGAGAAAAGCTTCCGAGGGAAGTTTTCAATGAAGAGTCGCCTTAAGAACGTTTCCATGCACCCAACCACTTTTGCAATCTCGACCGGACCATCGAACGCTCTTCTTGCGGCGTAAAGAGGCTCCTCAGCACTCCCTTAAACCGATCGGCTCGAACCCCTCGTGTCATAATCCCTTCTCGAGCAATAGAAACTTTCCCGGTCTCCTCTGAAACCACAATGCAGAGGGCATCCGTATGTTGGGAGACGCCTAGGGCAGCTCTGTGACGGGTTCCCATCGAACGGGTAATTTGGGAGGTATCGTCAGCCAGCGGAAGAATCACGCCCGCCGCAATGACAGTGGTCCCACGGACAATGACAGCCCCATCGTGGAGAGGAGAAGAGACAACAAAGATCGATTCAATCAGCTCGGAAGAGAACTGCGCATTGAGGAGGATCGCTTTAGAGGCGTACTCGTCAAGGGAATCCTGGTTCTCCAGCACAATGATGGCGCCGATACGCCTCTCAGACATGCGGTAGACAGAGTTACAAAGCCCTTCGAGGAATCGATCAAATTCAGAGAGTTTTCCGTATTTTTTTCCCTTCATGCTCATCTTGGCTAGGGCGAGGCGCAACTCTGGCTGAAAAATAATCAGGACGCCGATGACAGCGGTGTTGACGAAGTAGCGCATGATGGTCCGGAGCACGGGAAAATCGAGCCAGCCGGCCATGGTGAAGACAATGAGGAAGACAAGGGTTCCTATTGCCAAATCCATCGCACGCGTATTCCAGAAAAAGGAAAGCAGGTGGTAGAGCGCAAAGGCGATGATAGCAATCTCTGCTACCGGAACCCAATACTGCAACACGAACGCGCCAATGGACATAGGACTTTGATCTCGATAAAGAGTATATTCTGAAGGGTAGGGGCTTTGAGGGGAGAAAGTCAACTAGAAAGAAGAACAAGTATCACTTCTTGGATCACTGGGTTATCTGACGGCTTCACATTGTTCATCACGTATGTGGCAATAGCCGCTCTTTCCCCAGGCTGTAATGTTGCCAGTTTCGCCTTCATCGGCTCGATAAGAGCGGTAAGGAGCTGAAGCCGCGCATCAGTCGATTCCGCGATCGTTCTCTCCACAAGACTGAGCACGACCCAAAGTCCCGC